>NZ_JAVJZI010000184.1:0-113467 GCF_040223135.1 Coleofasciculus sp. G3-WIS-01 | reverse complement strand
TTGAGTAGGGCGAGTTCCGTCCGATTTTAAGCCTGTGGACTGGTTGAGTGCCGACACCGAAGCGAGTGAAACAGGAAGCAATCCGGATAATGTCTAACAAGATCCAATTTTGTCTAGCTTTGTCCAAGTGTTGTAGAACGGCGTGTGCTTTATCATACCGATGTGCGCCCACTCATGGTGAATGAGTGTTTGATACTCGTCGATGAGTGTTTGATACTCGCCGAT
The DNA here is from genome assembly GCF_040223135.1 of Coleofasciculus sp. G3-WIS-01. Taxonomy (NCBI): domain Bacteria; kingdom Bacillati; phylum Cyanobacteriota; class Cyanophyceae; order Coleofasciculales; family Coleofasciculaceae; genus Coleofasciculus; species Coleofasciculus sp. G3-WIS-01. Next base: position 113,242 of record NZ_JAVJZI010000184.1, on the reverse strand, counting down.
GAGTGTTTGATACTCGTGAATGAGTGTTTGATACTCGCCGATGAGTGTTTGATACTCGTGAATGAGTGTTTGATACTCGTGAATGAGTGTTTGATACTCGTGAATGAGTGTTTGATACTCGCCGATGAGTGTTTGATACTCGCCGATGAGTGTTTGATACTCGCCGATGAGTGTTTGATACTCGTGAATGAGTGTTTGATACTCGCCGATGAGTGTTTGATACTCGCCGATGAGTGTTTGATACTCGTGAATGAGTGTTTGATACTCGTCAACGAGTGTTTGATACTCGTCAACGAGTGTTTGATACTCGTCAATGAGTCATGAGTCAACAGCCTAGACGCGCCAACGGAACGTCTCTACAATCCGGGCTAGCCGTTGCCATTCCCATTCCCTGTAGTCGCGAGAACAGTATCAGCTAACTTACCCGGAACTTCCTGGAGATGATCATACTCCCAGTTAAAGAAGCCAATCCCTAAGGTGAGCGATCGCAACTCGATGATAAAGTCATGCATCTCCGCCTGAGGCAAATACCCAGAAATACGATCCCATCCATTCCAACCCGAAACCGGTTCATAGTTGAGAATTTGTCCCCGACGCCCGGATATCAGTTGCAGCGCTTTCGAGGTAAATTCCGTTGGCGCAGATACCTGAATTGCCATAATCGGTTCCAACAGTACCGGATTACACTTGGGCATTCCTTCCGTCATTGCCACTCGTGCGGCTTGTTTAAACGCCTGTTCCGAACTATCAACGGAATGGTAAGATCCATTGGTTAAGGTGACTTCTACATCGACGACAGGGAATCCCAAAGGACCTTGGGACAAATACTCCCGCACCCCCGTCTCAACACCCGGAATATACTGTTTTGGCACCACTCCACCGACAATCGTTTCCGAGAAGCTAAAGCCTTCACCGCGCTCCATGGGCTTAATATCCAGGTACACATCCCCAAATTGCCCATGACCCCCACTTTGGTGCTTATATCGCCCGTGGGATGAGGTGGATTTACGAATCGTTTCTTTGTAAGGAATCCGAGGGAGATGAGTATTCATCGGCAAATTATATTTGCGCCGCAGTCGGTCTAATGCCACTTGCAGGTGAATTTCACCTTGTCCCCAGAGGATAATTTCATGGGTATCCTCATGTTGTTCCCAAGCTAATGACGGATCTTCTTCTAAAAGCTTCGTCAGCGCCCCACTGAGTTTAACTTCATCTTTGCGCTGTTCGGCAGTAATCGCTAAGCCATAGACGGGTTTCATTGCTGGGGCTTTCGGTAATTCTTTTGCCCCCTTCTCGTCTGTACTCAGGGTGTCACCGGTGTGAATCCCTTCTAATCGTCCGATCGCGACAATATCACCTGCCTTTGCCTCTGGGGTAGACTGTTGTTGCTGACCAAAGATATGGTATAGTCCACCAGCCCGAACCCCATTGAGAACCGCACCATCGGTGAGTTGACCTGCCCAAACCCGCGCTAGAGAAAGTTTGCCTCCTTGGGGGGTGTAATAGGTTTTCAGTACCTGCGCTACCGTTGCGCCACCTTTACCCGTTAACCCCCGACGAAGAGCCGTGGCTTCTGGGGTGGGGGCTTCCCGTAATAGGGCGTCAATCAGGTGGCGCACTCCATAATCTTGTTCGGCGACACCCATAAATACAGGCACAATTAAATCCGCCCCTAATTCCATTTTCAAATCCTTGACAATTTCCTCTTGGGGCGGTTCAATTTCCTCTAAGAGTTCTTCGAGTAAGTGGTCATCAAAATCTGCCAACGCTTCCAGCATTTCTTCCCGTGCGGCGTGTTCGGCGTCTTTGAGGGAGTCGGGCAGGGGTATGGGGTCTGCTGGAGCGCCTGTATGATAATGAAAAGCTTGTTCTGTGACTAAATCAATAAACCCGATTAGCTGTTCTCCTTTGCCAATCGGGTACTGGTGGGGAATGATCGGGCGGGAGGATACCCCTTTCAAGGCGTCTAAAATCTGGCGATAGGGTTGACCGCAGGCTCCCCCGTCACAGGAGAGTTGATCGATTTTGTTGACAAAGACGAGGTGGGGGATTTTCCAGTCATCTAGGAACTTGAACAAGGGGGCGAGCATCAGCACGCGATCGCTGGTTGGTTCGCAGACGACAACGGCGGCATCGACACCCATCAGAGCATTATAGGTTTCTATTGCAAACTCAATCGAACCCGGACAGTCAATCCAGTTAAAGCGAATACCCTCGTATTCGGTACTGGCGACATTAATCTCCACCGTCATCGTGCGATCGCGAGCTTCGGCGATCGCATCCCCTACCGTGTTTCCATCTTTGATGCTTCCTTTGCGAGATGTTGCCCCAGTAACGAACAACAAACTTTCTAACAGGCTGGTTTTACCACTCAAATAAGGACCCACAATTGCCACATTACGGATGGCGGTTACAGCGTTTTGGTTCATAATTTTCCCCCGGACTAACGGTAATTCGGTGATTGGTTAAGGGAGTGAAGTCTTGTCTGCTCTCTCAATTCAGCGATTGGTTCACCTCTTAATCTGCCCATCTGTGGCATTTATCGTTTGGCTGAGCAGATGATCAACTCTCTGTTTATCAAATTAGCGCGTTCTGTCCTCAATTTGATAATTCTGGCGAGGTTGGGTCAGGAAAATTACCGTTAAAGTTAAGTAACATTGCTAGATATCAATGAGTGCTAATTTTCATAGCCATATCTGTTGCCCTAATGTATAATTCATAAGATAAGTCAATTTAACATTTTTTTAACATTTTTGGATAATGGTAGCTGAATGGGGAAACCAGAAAAGCCGGAGGAAAGGTTTCAAATCCTTGAGGCTTAACGTGAGCTTACTGTTGCTGAGTATTAGCATTGATCCAGTTGCGGCTCATCCTTCCCTAGCATCAGAGCAGGTGGGCAGAGTTTCCCTGAACCCAGACGCGCCATGGCACGTCTCTACATACAAGCCTGCATTCCTATTGCAGACACAAGGTGCTCATGATCTGGCTCAATCTATCCCTCCCCTGAAGCCAACCCAACCCGCTGCACTAGAACAGCTAAACCAGGGATTGAGGTTAATTCAGCAAGGGAATGTAACCCAAGCGATCGCGGCATTTCGTCAAGCGGCACAACTCAACCCCCAGCTTGCCCCAGCGCACTATAATTTAGGATTAGCCTTGCGTCAAGCCGGACAATTACAAGCAGCCGCCGATGCATTTTACCAAGCGACTCAGATCGATGCCAAGTTTGCTCTAGCTTACGCGAATTTAGGCGCAGCGTTGTTAGAAGGGAAGAATTTGCCCCAAGCACGGGATGCTTTGAGACGAGCAATTGAACTTGATCCGGAGTTGGGGGTCGCCCACTATAATTATGGGTTAGTGCTGTCTGAATTGGGAGAATATGAGGTTGCGATCGCGGCGTTCCAGAAAGCGATGCAGTTGAGCCGCAATGCGCCAGAACCTACTTATCATTTAGGACTGGTTTATTTGCGACAGGGACAGCTTGATCAGGCTAAAGCCGCATTTGAGCAAGCCATCAAAATCAGCCCCCAATATCCAGAAGCTTACTATAATATAGGGTCAATTTTATTTGAACAGGGAGATTTAGATGGAGCGCTAGAAGCCTTCCGCCAATCTGCTGAAAGTAACTCTAACTATGCCAATGCTTATTATGGGGCAGGTTTAGTCTTTCTGCGCCAAAATCGATTCAGCGATGCCCAGCAAGTTCTAGAATATGCTAGAGACCTTTATCAGACTCAAGGTAACGCTCAGTGGTCAGCCTTTGCTGAACAACTGTTGGAGCAAACTCGCGATCTTAACCGTTAGCTAGGGCTTGCTGCACCTTATCGAATACGAATCTGGATTCCCGAAGAGCGATCAATCAGATCTAAGCTGTGGATGCGGACTCTACCTGAGCGAGATCGGTGTCTGGCAGACCGAGTTGTATCAATAATCACAGGATCAACCAAGATAGAATCCGAAATAGTCGAATTGATAATTGTGGGGTTAATTAGCGTAGAATCACGAATGGTTCCCCGAATCGGCTCTTGATATCGAGTATAGTCGCGATCGCGATAGTTGCGATAGGATGAACCTTCAGAGGAAAAGGCACAAGGTTGACCTGTGACCCGATTCATGGGTATTGGTGATGGAATGGGGCTACCGTAAATCACCGAAGTACAGCGCGATGACTGAATCGGTCTAGCCTCTACAGCGCTATCCCCCACTATCATCCAAGCCACTCCCACGGTTAAAGGCGTGAGCATGATGTTCAGCCAACGGCGTTGTCGGAGAGAAAATTTCAGCATCGTTTTACCTCAAAATATGTTACGTAGCCATTCAGCGATTCAGTGAAGCGCAAAAATTTATCTTGTATCCGGCGATCCTGTTCCCTTACCAGTGTAACTATCCCAGTGAATCCGGCTGTCAGTCTCAGCGTAAGTGAAGTCAGATTGAACTGTTAGTTCCTTAGCGCTTTAATTCCTTCAGGTTTTCGTGTAATTTCAAGATATAAGCCTAGAGCCAGATCTAACTTCACCCAATGGCACGAATCAGTGTCTCGATGATGTCAAGTTTTTGACCAATGACCAATGACCAATGACAAAGAACAATTCCGCATCGAATACCAAACTGGAAAAGCTACCTTTGAGCGGGGTGACTATCGCGCTGCGGTGAAGCACCTCGAAAAAGCCTGCGCTTTGATTAACCGCAATTCTCGTTTAGGGGGAGAGGCGCAAATGTGGCTTGTTACAGCTTATGATGCAGCCGGACAACAAACTGACGCGATCGCGTTAGGTCAGCAACTGACAAAACATCCTGATCTGGATATTCGCAAACAGTCTACCAGCTTACTCTACATCCTACAAGCCCCCCAGCTCAAGCGACCTGAGGAATGGATGACCAAGATTCCCGATTTAGGTGCTATTTCTGAAAGTGATCCCATAGATCGTCGGGGTAGCGGGGTGAGTAGAAGCAATCCCAGTTCAAAAAGACAAATTGAACCAGAGGCGATCGATATGAGTCAAGTTAATACCAAAGATAATCAATTTATCTGGGTGGCTCTGGTTGTTATTGCCGTATTAGTGGGTGGACTCTTATGGTGGGGAGTGTGAGATAACCGTGGCAATTGCCGTGTTGGACTATGGCAATACCTCTGGACAAGAACTCGAACAACCCGTGGGATTTAAGGTGAGAGTGGAAAATGGGGTTGTTGATACGCGCTATTTGTGGTCAGGTTTAATTGGTTCGGGAATTCTAGGGATTATGGCGATCATTGCCACACCCTTTTCTGGGAAAGTCGCGATCGCAACCGCACTCTGGTTCCCGTCGAGGTTGTTCACATTCGCCCATATCCTTTATCGGATTATCCCCAAGATAAACACCCTTCTCCATAAGTAGTCAGTCATACGTCAGATGATGGTATTTGTTTGGATTGGAATTATTGTAATTATTGCTACTGCTGTTGTTTTGCTAGTTCTTCAGCAACGGGGACTTTGATCAGGACTAGGTGAAAGTCGGCGTTTACCTCTGCAAAACCTACCGTTTTTACCCTGGAAGTTGGTGATATTGTCCAATACATGGGGACAGATTGGGTAGTGGAAGGGCAACTGACTTATAATGTAGGCGACTATGCTTGGTATGAGTATTTATTGCAAGATGGAGAGCGTATTTGCTGGCTTTCTGTGGATGAAGATGACCGAGTAGAAGTGGCATTATTAGAGCCAACGCAGCAGTTAGAAGTGAGTGGAGAACCCCCCAAGCAGCTAAACTTTAGCGGTGACATCTATCGCTGTGTAGAATCTGGCGTGGCTCAAATGACGCGCACGGGTACAACGTTGCGCCGCACAGCAGAACGTTGTCGATATTTTGATTATGAAGGAGCGGATCATCAGGTTCTCTCGATTGAAGAATGGGATGGTAGGATTGAAGTCACCGTGGGAGAGCGTATTAATCCGAGAATGCTGAGTCTTCTTCCGGGGACAGGTCAACGGTTGTATGGCACTTAAGCGCTTTTAGTAATCGATTCTTCAGTTAGGTAGGACACTATCTCTCAACCTCTAATCAAACTCAGGCAGATCAAATGGGTTAAGTTTTATTACAGCAAAAAAATTTAACGAATTGTGACTCCTAAGAATAACTCTAATGGGTGAGGCTTTTTGATCCCCGTTAAGTGTACCTTACTACTACCGACGCCAAGTACCCCACACCCAAAACCATGAAATCTACCGCACTCGACAAGTTTATTCACTTCTTACGAGAGGAGTTAGCGATTCCATCGTCAGCGATTTCCTTAGCCTTACGCCATCAGGAGGAGAGTCCTAATCTATTACCAATGACTCTATGGCAGTACGGACTCATTTCACTGGAGCAATTAGACCGAATTTTTGATTGGTTGGAAACGGCACAGCTTACTCTGTAAGTCCTCTTTAGATTTTAACCTGCCTTGATACTGCTATGTTAATTAAGGATTGATTGGTGCGTTAGCGAAACGTAACGCACCCTAAAGTTTGGCTGTAAATACTTATAACTGGGGATTGGGTTTTTTTAACGGCTTTGGCAATGGCACGTCTGGAGAATGCTGTGCTTGATCAAGCTTATAGCCTTCAACTTGAAGTTGTTGCACGAATTGGGTTGACTCAAAGTGGGTTGGTTGTGTTGACGTTGGCAACTGTTCTTGTCCTTGACTTTGGCGTCGAAGTTGTTTTAGTTTCGCTTTTCGTCCCATGATTACTCCCTCGATAAGGACTTAACAAACATCTGATGTTCTGCTGTGGCTATCCCCTGTTGGATGATTTCCAATACCTTGGTTAAATCTCCAGCGAGTAAGGCGGATTGTTTTAACCACAAGCCAGGAAAGATTTCACAAAGAAAGGGCGGGAGGATGGAAGCCCAGCTAACTGGGATATATGGAGCGAAATCTCCATAGAATCTCCCTTTTTCTAAAAGGGTTAAGGTTGACGCGATCGCAGATTGATCTATCATGGTTTTGTTCTCCTTGAGTTGAGCCAGATTCAGCCGTCAAAAGTGACGCCACCAATATTGTTCTAGCTGATACCGTTGGCGCAAGTGTTGTAGGGCGGCTGTTGATAGCAATCCTTTGATCAGGGCAACGAATTGTCCCCAAGCTAGCAACTGCGATTCACTCGTTGCTCGGTTGAATTGGTATCCATAGAATGTTGTCCAAAATTCAGGGGCAATTCGAGACTTCCAGCGCTTGCGCCAACGCACTATATCTTGAGGGGTGGGAGATTCGGCTTCCAGGATTGGTGGAAAATCGGCATAGCTGACAAATCGGCTCAACCCTTTACCGTGAACATAAACAATATGTTGCCAGCATTCGATGCGATAAATCTCGTCGGGAGAGCGGTTAAACAGCAAGGAAACTGTCTCGACGGTGACGAATCGTGCTAAGGGATGACGGGTGGACGACTTGTAATTTAGTTTTGACTCTTCAAAGGTGGGCGTTTTTGTGGTATGTGTTGATAACATAGAAGATACTTCCCATTTAATGGGGCATTGGTGCGATTGCTCCACAGTTTTCTAGGCTAGAGGGCGATCGCTTTTTCAGGTTCTCTCATTAAAGGATGCAACTGCATCATTTGTCAAGGATGGGGTTAGTTAGGCTAAAGATTCGAGAACTTGCACAAGAGAAGGGATGGACGTTGAAGGAAGTGTCCGACCGTTCTGGTGTAATTTACAGTACGGTGAGAAGTTATGCCCGTCGTTCCGAGTTGTCAATGGTAGATTATACTGCCCTCTATAAGTTAGCTCGCACGTTTGATGTGATGATTGAGGATTTGGTTGAGATTTTAGAGGAGTAGAAACAAGCCGTTTTGGATCGCTGCAACCGTTGATATACCGTAGGGTGGGCATTGCCCACCAACCTGAAGTCAGTGCCACTCCTCCTAACATACTGTGTCAAAATTGACATAAGTTTTCAGAAGGGCAAACCATGGTTTGGGCGACAGGGGATGCACTTTATAACGGTAAGTACATCCTAGAAAGACAACTGGGACAAGGGCGTTTGGGGATTACCTATCTGGTAAAGGATAGAGACAATTGTCGCTGGGTAATCAAAACCTTGAATGATGCACTCCTCAACTCCCTCACCCCACAAGAACAAAACCGACTGGAAACCAAGTTTTGTCAGGAAGCGGTAAAACTCAATGGTTGTAATCATCCTCATATTGTCAAAGTCCGAGAACTTTTTAAAGACGGGAAACGGTGGTGCATTGTCATGGATTATGTGGATGGGATGAGTTTAGCCTACCGCGCCCAGAAAATGCTCCCAGAAGCCGAAGCCCTCAATTATATTCAGCAAATTGGTGAGGCGCTGATTGAGGTGCATCGGGATGGTTTGATTCATCGGGATGTGAAACCGGGTAATATTATTCGCCATGTTCGCGACGGAAAAGCGGAAGCTGTTTTAATTGATTTTGGTATTGCTAAAGAACTTATGATGAATCGTGAGCAGCAAAAATATTTTCTTGAAAACGGAAAATATTCAAAGTCAAAACATGAATTAAGTCTACTTATAAACAACACTAAACAGTACATATATTCGAGTCATATATCAACCATAAAACAACCTGAAAGCCTGCTAAATAAAAGCATCGGAAAATTAGGATTTGCTTTAGGTATTAGTAATTCAAATACTAAAACCGATATTCAGGGTGTATTTAATTATGGAATATCTCGTAATAATAAGCTCAAGAGCTATGTCGGGGCTGTAGTTGTTAGAGAATTATCAAAGATTGATGAACCAATAACACTGTCAATTTTATGTGAGTCAAAGTCTCTGGACACACCTCCTCCTGAACCAATCTATAAAAATGGAAAACTTGCGTGCAGCTCTGGTACACAAGAGGTTTCACCCTGAATGTACGATCGCACTCCAATGACTAATCACACTTAATCAATACTACGATAAAATTAGAGCTGTTATCCCCAGATTCCAATGACTTCTACAGCTAACCCTCCAACCTTTACCAAAACCCTACCTGACCATACTCAATTACCAGAATCTGATGGCACATTTGTGAAAAACTTTCAGGAGCATCCCCAAAGTATTCTCTTAACCGATTCCATCACATCTGTACTGCAACGATACCATCCAGATGGGCAATATTGTATTGGTCAAGATTGCGGGATTTACTGGCGTTTAACTGACCCACCCGAAAAAGGAGCCGAAGCACCGGACTGGTTTTATGTCCCCAATGTACCGCCTACGCTAAATGGTCAAATACGGCGTTCTTATGTATTGTGGCAAGAATTAATTCCACCTCTGATTGTTTTAGAATTTGTCTCAGGAGATGGCTCACAGGAACGAGATAATACTCCTTTATCCCGAACTCAAGAACCGGGAGCAGAAAAACCGGGCAAATTCTGGATATATGAACGGATAATTCGTCCAGCGTATTACGGCATTTATGAAGTGAACCGCGCCAGTGTTGAGGTTTATTGTTTAGTTGCAGGTCAGTATCAATTAGTAACCGCAAATGAACGGGGTCATTATCCGATTTCACCGTTAGGTGTTGAATTAGGAATTTGGCAAGGTCGATATCAGAATACAGAATTACCGTGGTTGCGTTGGTGGGATTCTGACGGTAATTTATTGTTAACGGGTCATGAACAAGCCGAACAGGTTCAATCTCAATTAGACCAAGAACGTCAGAGAGCCGAGCGATTAGCTGCACAATTGCGAGCCGCAGGAATTGAACCCGATTTATAAGCTGGTGTTTCGTAGCATTTCACCCCAGAACAAAATAACGGAAACCTTGATCAGTCAAGGTTTCAGCGCCTTCCTTTGTCCTAATCGCCTGTTGAGTTTTGGTACAATTCCATCACCTTGGTAATCGGTAGCCGTGACTGCACACCAATGGTTAAAGGAGAGGTATGTCCCCGATTAAGGTGATCCGCCGCTGCACAACCAATCATGGCAGCATTATCTGTACAATACTTAATCGGTGGGAAAAGAACGCGCAAATTGTGAGCTGACGCCGCCGCTTGTAGGTGCTGTCTCAATCCACTATTTGCCGCAACACCACCCCCCACAGCAATTGTGGTTAACCCATAATCGATCGCGCAATTAACCGCCCGTTTGGTGAGCGATCGCGCCACGGTTTCCTGGAAAGAAGCCGCAATATCATTCACGGGTAATTCATCCCCTTCTTGCTCTAATTGTTGCACTAATCGCAAGACAGCCGTCTTCAACCCACTAAAACTGGAATCATAAGGGTGATACCCTCCACTGGGACGAGATACCCTCCCTTCGGGTAACCCAAAGGCGTGAGGATTTCCTTGCTTGGCTAAACGATCAATCGCCGGACCGCCGGGATAACCCAAGTGTAACAATCGCGCTACTTTATCAAACGCCTCACCCGCCGCATCATCACGAGTGGAACCCAGCATTTCATAGACGCCACAGTCCTTAACATAAATTAAACTCGTATGACCCCCAGACACCAATAAACACAAAAATGGGGGTGCGAGTTCGGGTTCAATCAGATAGGTGGCGTAAATATGACCTTCTAAGTGATGCACTCCCAGAAACGGCTTATTATGAACCATAGCCAGGGTTTTCGCCGCCGTTAACCCCATCAACAGCGAACCCACCAAACCGGGCGCACAGGTAGCGGCTATCCCATCAATCGCCTCCCAGCCCAGGTTCGCTTCGGCTAAGGCTTGGGCGATCGCGGTATTAATCATTTCCAGATGCGATCGCGACGCCACTTCCGGCACAATCCCACCATAAGGTTGATGCACCGGAATCTGAGATGCCACAACATTACTACAACAGGTGCGATCCTCCACCACCGCCACGGCGGTTTCATCACAACTGGTTTCTATGGCTAAAACACAAGCCATTGCTCCTCACCTGAATGAAAAACTCAATTTACATTTTAATTAACTTAACTTTACTCTGTTCAACCTGTCAGAGTAATATTGCTGGAGTGTACAAATCCTTTCTGGGTTTTGTACATAAAACTTTTGATTTTGTAACAAAAGGAAACAATTCTATGCGACGATTGTTGGCTCTACTTTTCGCCGTTACCCTCTGGTTTAGCTTTGTCACTCCAGCCTTGGCTGATTTTGGCCATCTCACACCCTGTAGTGAGTCACCCGCATTTCAGCAACGAGCGAAGAACGCCCGTGCGACCACCGATGACCCCAATTCCGGGCAAAAACGCTTTGAGCGTTATTCTCAAGCCCTCTGCGGTGATGATGGACTGCCCCACTTGATTGCGGATGGTCGCTTCAGTCGGGCTGGCGACTTTACCATTCCTAGCATTCTCTTTTTGTATATGGCTGGCTGGATTGGCTGGGTTGGTCGCTCCTATTTACAAGCGATTCAAGCCGAGAAGAATCCCGAAGAAAAAGAAATTATCATCGACGTGCCTTTGGCAATTAATAAAATGCTCTTTGGTTTTGTTTGGCCCCTAGCCGCCCTGCAAGAAGCCCTCTCTGGCAAACTGTATGCCAAAGAAGGTGAGATTCCTGTATCCCCTCGCTAATCTAGAAATTGGCAACTGGAGATAGGATCTGATGGTGTAGAATTTTCCGTCATTTCGGGGGACTAACATCATAGCGACCCAAATCTCTAGTTACACGATTGATTGACTTACCTATCACCTATCACGTTCAGGAGAAGTTTGATGCAGTATTTTCTCAAGTATCTTTCCTTAGCCCCGGTGTTAATTGCTGTTTGGTTAACCATTACCGCCGGAATTTTGATTGAATTTAACCGCTTTTTCCCTGATTTGCTATTCCATCCGATGCCTTAAGCTGACTGGTGGGTATAGGTTGATAGCGGCATTTATGTCTCTATCAACCCATATTTTTAGATTCTCATCCCAGTACAAACGTATTGAGCAGTCGGCAAAGGGCGGGTTTATTAACATCAGGGCGGGAAACAAATGATAATAGTGAAACCCGCCCCGACAAACCAGGTTCCCCAAACGAAGTGAAGGGTCAAAACTTCCCCAAGCCCAGATATCCTAAAGAAGATTGTGATCGAGAAAAGTTATGGCACGTTTAGCCCTGCTGAGTGTATCCGATAAAACCGGACTGGTTGAGTTTGCCCGTCAGTTAGTTACAGAATTTGACTTTGCCTTAATGAGTAGTGGGGGAACCGCCAAAGCCCTGCAAGAGGCTGATTTACCCGTAACTAAAGTATCTGATTATACAGAATTTCCCGAAATTTTAGGGGGTAGAGTAAAAACTCTGCATCCCCGGATTCATGGTGGTATTCTGGGACGGCGCGATGTGGCGGAAGATGTGGAACAAATGACAGCCCACCAGATTCTACCCATTGATTTGGTGGTGGTGAATTTGTATCCCTTTGAGGAGACGATCGCGAAACCGGATGTGACGTTATCAGAGGCGATCGAGAATATCGATATTGGCGGACCTGCGATGCTACGGGCGTCAGCAAAGAATTATGCCCATCTAACGGTTTTGTGTAACCCTAGCCAGTATGAAACCTATCTAGAACAATTACGCCAGCATGAGCATCAACCGTCCCTAGAATTCCGCCAATCTTGTGCGATAGAAGCATTTTCTCATACAGGTGATTATGATCGCGCGATCGCGTCCTACCTAGGCAAAACTCAGGAACCCCTCGACGCAACCCAGGAAGCACCATCCCTTCCCCAAGATTTTGTCCTCTCTGGAAAGCAAGTGCAATCCCTACGCTACGGGGAAAATCCTCATCAATCAGCAACCTGGTATCAAACTGGAACCACTCCCACTGGATGGACAGCTGCAACTAAGCTGCAAGGAAAAGAACTCAGTTACAATAACCTAGTGGATTTAGAAGCCGCACGGCGGATTATTACTGAATTTACGGATTTACCCGCCGCCGTCGTCCTCAAGCATACCAATCCCTGTGGTGTGGCGTTGGGAGGTACGCTGTTTGAAGCTTACGAAAAAGCCTTACATGCTGATCCCGTTTCTGCTTTTGGCGGTATTGTCGCCTTGAACCATCCGATTGATATGTCTACAGCCGGGGCGTTAACCCAAACCTTCTTAGAATGTGTAGTCGCACCGGAGTGCGAACCCGACGCCAAAGAGATTCTGGCGAAAAAATTGAAGTTAAGAGTTTTATTGCTACCTGAGTTGCAAAAAGGTCCCAAGCAAACTGTAAAGGTTATTGCTGGTGGGTTACTGGTGCAAGCGTCGGATGATGCAGTAGATAACCCCGACGACTGGGAAATTGTCACCGAAAAGCAACCGACTCCTGATCAACTAGAGGAATTATTATTTGCCTGGAAGGTGTGTAAACACGTTAAATCTAATGCCATTGTCGTAACTCGCGATCGCACCACCTTAGGAATTGGCGCCGGTCAAATGAATCGGGTAGGCGCGGTGAAAATTGCTTTAGAACAAGCTGGGGAAAAAGCCAAAGGAGGTATTCTCGCCAGTGATGGATTCTTCCCCTTTGATGACTCAGTACGCACATCGGCTGATGCTGGAATAGACGCGATCGTACAACCTGGGGGAAGTTTACGGGATAAGGATTCGATTCAGGCGGCGAATGAATTGGGTTTAGTGATGGTACTTACGGGTATACGTCACTTTTTGCATTAACTAACAGGCTATAAATTTAAAGCGGGACATGGTAGTTGAGATGAGGTATTAGGTATTAGGTTTTGAGCTTCTCGTATAGAAATGCTTTTCCGGTATTGTCAAAAAAACGTGACATATCATTATTTTGATAGCTTAAGCCGCCAACTCCTCAAAATTTCGCCTCACCACCTCCTGATAATCTGGCAATGCCTCAATCTCCATCAACTCCCACGTTGAGTAGGGTGGGCATTGCACTACCCTACTTAATAGAGTGTTGAAAACTCGCCCACAATTTTTTAGGGGTAAAGCCTTGACGACGAACCCACCTGGATAAAGCTACAATAGTGCAATAGAAATTACCACAACAATCTCCTATGAAAGTTAAAGGAATTATACGCGGCAAAACCATAGAGCTATTTCAAGAACTTCCCGTGCCTAATGGCGTGGAAATTTTTATTGAGATTCCTGATACTACTTTATCGAACCCTGACTCCAATTGGCAACAGCTACAAGCCATTATTGGTGCATGGAAGGATGATCAAGAAATCGGAGACATTTTTGCTCAGATTGATAGAGAACGCCATGCTGACTTGGGTGAACCGATAGATTTTGATAATATGCGTCATTTTGTCAATATCCAAAATTTACACCTTGAGAATTGGTTAGTCCCTTAAACGATAGCAAATGGCAGAATAGAGGGAGCGATAGCATTCACTCGCCTCTATTCCCGAACCTGGTGCTAACGGCTCAACAGGTGCTAAACGGCAATGTCAAAAATTGATTTTCAGTAAATCGGCATCCCCAGGTTGAGGTAATCGTGGCTTAGATGGGCGAGTAGGAGTGGAGGGTGGCGAAGACTGCTGGCTGGGTATTGAAATTTGGGTATCGGGACGATTGGGATTAAAAATGCTAACCAAAACGTCAATCAAATCCTCTCGCTGCTGGCGAGTCAGCTTTTCTATCGCCGCGCGATCGCCTGCCATCGGATTTTCCCTTAACGTGTTACTACTGGGATACACAGATTCATTTATAGACTCATTAGCCCCAAGATAGTCAGCAAGGGTCAGCTTCCAATCAAATCGGTAATTAGGAAGACGTCTTTTCTCGTACAAGTGATAACGAATCAGACGACTTGCCAATGTACTCTCTAAATTGACTTCACCCGTTTCATTACTGACATACTGGTTCTCTTGTGGGAAATCAGGCAATCGCTCGTAAACTTGACGCCAAGTATCGTCAGGTCTAATTAATTGGGCGTTGACGGGTTGGGAACCTATAATTGACAAAATGGGGATAGTCCTAACTCCCACTTTGCCCCAGCACAAGCCGATACTCATTACAAAGGTAAGGGTAAACAGCACAACGAAGCGTGTCGCCTTACCTTTGTGTTTCAGTTGGAACATAGTGAATAGGGATGATATCTGACTTTCACGGTATGTGGCGCAACGTTAGTAGAGACGTTGCAGGCAACGTCTCTACAACTTTTTGGTTGCAACCTGATGTAACTAAACCCGCCCAGACGCGCCATGGCGCGTCTCTACAATAGTTTTTAGACTTCCCGTGAAAAGTCCGGGATGATATAGCTGTCGCCATAAAAGTTACTCCCCAAACTTGCCCAGCTTCCCCGGCGCCCGCCTTTAATCCCCAATTATTTCTGGTTGGGTCAGTTCATCAGACATCTCAATAATTGCCCGCAGTACAGGCTTCATCATTGGGTCGTCGAGATTTTCAAAATCTTCGTAGCGACGGCGCTTTGCCCGATTTGCCACTTGCACCGTAATCCGATAGCGATTAGAAGCCGCGTTGACTAGCTCCTCTGCTCGGTGCATAATTTGACTGTAATCCAACTGGTAACGCCGATGCAGCATAGCTTTTTATTCCGTTTCTTATCCTAAAGTCGCAAGTTATAAGTCTAGCATTCTTGACCCATGACTGCCTGTGTGAGCGCAGCAGGGCGAAGCCCAGCCAGAATGCCCCCATCTTCTAATCCAAGTGGGCAACCCAAGCAAGGATTGTCAACGCTTAGTCCTCGTGGTCTTCAAAGGGATCACTCAATTGAGCCGAAGGCGGACCAAAGGCTGTGTAGATTGAGAAGGCGGTGACGACGATCAGAATTACAGCGACTGAAATGCTAAGAACTATTGCAGGTTCCATGGTGGGTCTCTATAGATTAGTCTTCTTCCTCTATAATATTACAGAACATTACAAAACGTGATCGAAATTAATCATAGGTGACCCATGGCACAACGGACGTGGTTAGGAGATATTCTCAAACCCCTGAACTCTGAATATGGTAAAGTGGCTCCCGGTTGGGGAACAACGCCTTTGATGGCGGTGTTCATGCTCTTATTCTTCGTTTTCTTGCTAATTATCTTGCAGTTATACAACTCCTCGCTGTTGCTGGAGAACATCAATGTGGATTGGAAAAGCTTAGGTCAATAGGTCATGTTGGTGTTGATTGTACTCTTTCTCCCCCAACTTTCTCCTCCAAGCCAGCGACATGGTATTTGCGAAGCACCAAACAGGCTATAGGGTTCATAGCCATAAACTTTTCTCTAATCAGATATGAACCATTGATACCCTCTCCCTCTGTGCTTTTCAGTGGGGAGAGGGTTATCTGTGAAGCGTTAGACTTTAGATTTGAGACACAATAGACACAGGTCTCGGTACATCAGGAGGTTATGAAATGAACGTTTTTGGGATTGGTTTACCGGAAATGGCGCTGATTTTGATTGTGGCGCTATTAGTATTCGGACCGAAAAAGTTGCCGGAGATTGGTCGGAGTCTAGGCAAAGCCATTCGCGGCTTTCAAGATGCATCTAGAGAATTTGAATCGGAATTTAAGCGTGAGGCTCAACAGTTAGAACAAGCGACGAAAACACCAGCACTGTCTGAAACTCAGCAGAAAGCTACTCCTGAAACTGATTCAACAGATAACGATAATCACGCCGCGACTCCGTCTCAAGCTGGCTAACAATTATTTTTCACTGAACGTTTTCGCTGAACGTGAAGACGGAGTGTTAGTCTTGACTGACTGATGTTTCCCTAGCGGTGTCCATTTGTCAATACCTAAAATGCCACAAAATGTCAGGACAGCCATTTGTCCTAACTGTGGCACTTACCCTAAAAGAGGGAGGAATACGGCGACCAATATCAGATGGGTAAGCGCTCAAAATTATATCGGTCTTGGGCATCCGGACGGCTGCTGAGAGAAGGGTGATTAGCTGTAAGACCTAATCATGGGTAGTCCATGATCAAGTAATTCCTGATGAAGCCAAAAGCTGACACCATGGCGCGAGCTTGGTGTCAGTTGTTCATAAAGACCGTTGCCCATTATTTTGCTCAGTGTTGGGTGCCTCAAACTTGTACCCAACTCCCCGAATCGTTTGGATTAATTTTGGGTCACTCGCATCGATTTCGATCTTTTTGCGAATTTGCCCAATATGAACGTCAACAACTCGTTGGTCTCCAACATAGTCGTATTCCCACACTTCCTGAATCAATTCAGAGCGGCGCAGGACTTGACCCGGATGAGACGCTAAGAAATGTAACAAATCGAACTCTAGAGCGGTCAAAGGGACGAGTTGGTCGTGAAGGGTCACCTCCCGACGTGTGGGATCAATCGTCAAGTGATTGTAAACAAGGCGCTGCTGGTCAGTCGGCGTAATTTCTCGCTTACGTCTCAAAATCGCCCCAACTCGATTTTCGAGTTCCATTAAATCGAAGGGCTTGGTGAGATAGTCATCACCACCTTGTTTGAACCCTTGGTTTTTGTCAGCGGGTTCACCGCGACTAGTGAGAAAGAGAACAAAAACATCATTGATGTTTTGCATGTCCCGGCAAAGGTTGTAGCCAAGGGTATCCGGCAAATTTACATCCAGAATCACTAAGTCTGGGTTGAATTGTTTAAATGCGGCTAAAGCCGTCTTACCATCCTGTGCCGACTCCATTTGATAGTTCTTTTTGCTCAAAAAGCGAATGATTAAATTGCGGATTGCCGGGTCGTCGTCCACGACAAGAATTTTGGCGGAGACCATGGTCATAAATTTCCACGGAGAACTAATTTCAGGGATTGAGATAAGATGCACACCTATTCACCACTAGGATGTCTTGAGCATTTTAGTCAATACTCTTCTAGCGTAACTGGATCAGGAATCAGGGTATAGATTTTTGTGACATCAATAGCGTAGTCAGCCTTTAAGTCAATTATCGCCAGAGAACTCAGGGATGCCAATAGCGTTTGGCATCGTTACCCAAGTGGGAAAATAGGGCAGCCGCCCAATAGCATAACCGCTTTTGGCAGATCTGGCATCACTTGGGCTTGCTTCAACAAATTTTTCTGTCCAGAGGACTTGTTTGCAAAGAACAGGCTACACTAGCTTGCAAGGGAGTTAGCATGACACTTGGTACGTAACCAGACTGTTACCTGTTGGGTGCAGCCCGGTTGAGAGTATCGATGTCTATCATAATAACCAGTGTAGAGTCTTAAAAAAATCGGCGGAAGTCCCCATCTGTCTTCACGGTGGGAATGGATAGCCTCACCCTAGCTGATAAGCTAAAAACATTGGTTGGAACTCCAACTAAAAACCGCGTTCAAGGGACAAAACAAAATTACTGCCTGTGGAAGACGGGCGGCTGCCTGTGGACGCTGAGTAAGACCATCACCGGATTCAGTTCTGGACTTTCTGCGCTTTTGAAAGTACCCAACGTGGCATCGGCGGATGAGACGGGAAATCTCGAAGACGAATAAGACCGTCACTGTTTTAGCTAATGTGAGGGCGTTAGAAGCCCCAACAAAAGCGAAGCAGGTTGGGGTACTTCACGATATACCAGTGAAAAAAAGGGATATCTCGGAGGTTTTGAATGAGCGATCAAAATCCCTACGAAAAACTTGGGGTCACAGAAGATGCTTCCTTTGATGAAATTCAGGATGCTAAAGGACGCTTGATGCAGCAGCATCGCGGCGAACCTAAGCTCATAGAGTCGGTAGAGGCGGCTTATGATGCGATTATTATGGATCGCCTCAGAATGCGCCAAGAAGGAAAAATCAAGGTTCCAGAACGCATTCGTTTTCCGGAACGAGAAAAAGTCCCACAAACTTCTTTGGGTTTGAGCCCACCCTCAGGCAATTCCTCTCCGGCTTGGCTACAACGACTTTTAGATACCCCGACGAGGAGTGATCTTGTTGCACCAACGGTTGTGTTCTTGGGATTGAGTGGTCTGACTTTGTTTTATCCGGAAGCGTCAATTCTTACCTTGGCTGTCGCCTTGGGGTTTGGCGGTACAATTTATTTCCTCAATCGCAAAGAACAACAATTTGGTCGGGCTGTCTTACTGACCCTAGTCGGTTTGCTGCTCGGTGTAGCATTAGGAACAGTTCTGGGAGGAGCGTTGGAGTCACTGCTTATCGACATGGGTTTGACCATTGAGAAATTTGCCTCATTGGTAACCTTTGTCTTGTTCTGGCTGATTAGCAGCTTCCTGCGATGAAAGGGGGAATAGGAGAAGACAAGGTAGAGATTCAGCAACTCCCTTGTCCTCAATTTCCTTATTCCCTGTTCCTGATTAAAAAAATACTGATCAACTCTTTTCAATCGACAAACAACCCCGTTTCATCTGCTCCCTCTCTATCGCCTCAAACAAAGCGCGGAAATTCCCCTCACCAAACCCTTTTGCCCCCCATCGCCGTTCTATGAACTCAAAAAAGAAGGTGGGTTCGGCGAAAATAGGTTGGGTAAAGGTTTGTAGAAGCAACGCTTGAGGGGATTTGGCTTGCCAATCTACTAAAATTTGCTGCTGGGCGATCGCGTCCCATTCCGCCATCGAGAAATTATAGCCCGGATTGCGATCGCGGACTATCTTGTAATAACTGGGGGGAACGTTGATGAAGGACATACCTTGGCGGCGTCGTTGCGCGATCGCACCTACAATATCTCTCGTAGCTAAGGCAATATGCTGGACTCCGGCTCCTCCATTCACATCCAGAAATTCCTGAATTTGAGAATTCGCTGATGTCGGTTCATTAATGGGCAATTGTGTCCCTGTCACCGGATGCACCATAACCTGAGAGCATAAGCCAGATTTTTCCGTCTGGATAGTAAACACCTGCTGTGGTTGGAAGTCCAACACCTGCTGATACCACTGAACCGCTTTCGCCAAATCCCCTGCCGCCACATTCAGGACAACGTGATCGATATGGGTAAACTCCTCAATTGGGGAACTGTTGAGTGTTGATTGTTGAGTTTGTACAGATGCGCCCTGGCGCGTCTGATTGTTGGGTGTTGAACTCAACCAGTCTACCTGTACAGGAAAGTAGGGAATGGAATCAAAGCTATGGCGTTCAACCAGAGTATGAGTCATATCGCCCCAGGCGGCGACTTTACCCCATTTTATGTAACTATCCTCATACTTGCGAGTTTGAAGGGGTTGTAAGACCTTAGCGCCGCGTTTGAGCAGTCGTTCCATAACATATTCCATGTTGGAAACGTTAAAGGCAATATCAGCAACACCTGGAGGATGCTGGTGCAGAAACTGGGCAACGGGACTATTCGGCGCGATCGCAGACGACAGGACAAAATAAATTGCCCCACTCTTCACCACTGTCGTGCTTGTGTGACAACTCGCCCCCGATGCCACAGATTGAAAGCCCATCTGCTCGACAAACCAAGCGCGGGAGGCTAGCGCATCTTTAACGTAAAAGTGAATGTGATCGATTTTCATGGCTTATCCCATCCGGCAGCTTACCTGGTTGTCAATTTTGCCGTTTTTTGCGGAATTTCAGGTCATTCTTAAGGGAGAGCCATTTGTTATTTGTCATTTGTCCTTCGTTTACTCCCCCATCTTCTCTATCTTCTGTTCCCTCCCTTCGCCACAATACTTCTTCAGCACGCCCTCGTTAAAAGAATAGATGGCTTTCCGGCTGAATGTTGATTTCCATCGGTACTGCTTGCTCTTCAGCGTTCAGAGCAAACAGAACGGCATTAGCGGCTGTTTCCGGCGTGAGCATCTTCTTGCGATCCACTTTTAAGCTGACATTATCCCAGAAGGGTGAATCCACACCGCCAAAGTAAAAGAGTGTAAACTTAATCCCAAAACGCTTTAATTCATCTGCCATACATTTGCTAAACCCGACAACGCCAAACTTCGAGGCGCAGTACGCTGATGCCATTGCCATGGAATGTTTGCCCAAAATGCCGACGATATTACAGATATGACCGGATTTTTGACTTTTCATCACTTCGGCGGCGGCTTGACAGGTATAGAAGCTACCTTTGAGATTTAAGTCCAGCATCGCGTCTAGGTCAGCCGATGTAATTTTGTTGTACTGTTTAAGAATTCCTGCCCCCGCCGCATTGACGAGTACGTCAATCTGACCAAACTTGTCAACCGCCTTGTGCATAAGCGTTTCCACCTGGGCTGGATCGGTGATATCGGTTGGTACATTTAAGACTTGCTCTAAATTAGTCATGGGGAGTTGGGACACTAAAGCGGCTAAGCGATCGCTCTGTCTGGCGGCGAGGACTAAATTTGCTCCCTCTTTTGCTAATTGGTGGGTTACAGCCGAGCCAATACCCCCTGTGGCACCGACGACCACAATAACTTTATCTGGCATATAATTTTACATTTCTTTACACTTTACCTATGATAGAGCGGTTTGTCCGTTGTCATTGGTCATTTGTTGTATGTACTCATCTCCCCCTGCTCCCAGACGTGCCATGGCACGTCTCTACAACTCCTGCTTCCTGAAAACTTATAAAGAGCTAGATTATGGATATTGTGGTCATTGGTAGCGGATTTGGGAGTCTATCGGCGGCGATTCGGTTAAGTGCTGGGGGTCATCGGGTGACGATTGTGGAAAAGCGCGATCGCGCCGGGGGGCGTGCCTATGTTTACCAACAGCAGGGGTTTACCTTTGATGGGGGTCCCACGATTATTACAGTGCCACATTTAATCGACGAGTTATTTGCCCTAGCTGGAAAGAAAACTGCCGATTATGTCAAACTTGTCCCCCTTGAACCCTTTTATAACGTCCGCTTTCCTGATGGGTCAGTCTTTCACTACAATAATTCCGCCGACGCTCTAATTGAACAAATTC
Organism: Coleofasciculus sp. G3-WIS-01; assembly: GCF_040223135.1. Lineage (NCBI taxonomy): Bacteria > Bacillati > Cyanobacteriota > Cyanophyceae > Coleofasciculales > Coleofasciculaceae > Coleofasciculus > Coleofasciculus sp. G3-WIS-01. The sequence goes on along the minus strand of NZ_JAVJZI010000184.1, from coordinate 91,602 downwards.
GCGCTTTTAATCCAGCCGATGTAGCAGGGTATCAACGCTTTGCCAAAGCAGCAAACGCTATTTTTGAGAAAGGATTGCCGTTGATGGAGCAGTCTTTTAGTCGCTTCACCGATATGTTGAAAGTGGCTCCAGATTTGATTCAGTTACAGACGTATAAATCCGTCGCTGGGTTTGTTAATCAGTACATTCAAGATGAACGATTGCGGCAAGTTTTTAGTTTTCATCCCCTATTAATTGGTGGAAATCCGTTTCAGAGTACGGCTATCTACGCCATGATTCACAAGTTAGAACAGGCGTTTGGGATTTGGTTCCCTATGGGAGGAACGGGCGCATTAGTCCAGGCGCTGGTGCAATTGTTTCAGGAACTTGGGGGTCAACTGTTGCTAAATCAATCGGTGACGGAAATTGTGGTGGATGAAACCACGAAACGAGCCACAGGAGTAAGATTAGATGGGGGAGAGGTGCTGAAGGCAGATGTGGTGGTAAGTAATGCTGATGTGGCGTTTACTTACTTGAATTTAATTCCCCAGAAATTTCGCCGCAAATATAATGACCGTCGCGTTAAAAAGATGCGCTATTCTATGTCCTTATTTGTGCTGTATTTTGGCACAAATCGTCAGTATCCCGACATGGCACACCATGAAATCTTGATGGGGACTCGGTATCGGGAATTGATGCGGGATATTTTTGGACGTCAACAGCTTGCGGAAGATTTTGCGTTGTATTTGCATCATCCTACGGCGACTGATCCATCTTTAGCACCACCTGGATGTGATTGTTGGTATGTGTTATCGCCTGTTCCCCATTTGGGGAGTCAAACAGACTGGACGGTGATGGCGAAACCGTATCGAGATAAGATTATTAAGTATTTGGAACAGCATTATTTACCCGATTTATCCAAGCATATTGTTACAGAACATTATATTGATCCGTTGCATTTTCGCGATACATTAAATAGTTATTTAGGGAGTGCCTTTTCCGTGGAACCGACTCTCACACAGTCGGCGTGGTTTCGTCCTCATAATCGGAGTGAGGATATTCCGAATCTCTATTTTGTGGGGGCGGGAACCCATCCGGGTGCGGGATTACCAGGGGTGATGAGTTCGGGAAAAATTGCAGCGCGGCTGATTGAAGAAACGGCAAGCCAAATGGTAGTGGCGTGGCACAGCTAAAATGGTGGAATAGATTTGACTGGTTTTCTGGGCGCACATCGGTGTGGGCGCACGTCGGTGCGCCCCTACAAGGTAATCAATCAATTTAGGTGTGCCACGTCGTCATCGTGAGGAGAGCGAATCGTAACACACCTGCTAACCCAGCCTAAACAAAGCCTATGACCCCACCGAGAGTACAATCAGTTAACACTGTTTGACTGGTAGGGAATCACCGTCCTATAAGGACGGTGAGGATGTCAAAACTGGTGCAAGATCTCAGTATGACCCGACAGAATATAGAAGGAGCGATCGCATTCACTGTGATCTGTTCTCCAACCTTGTGCTAACGGCTCAACAGGCGCTAAACGGCAATGTCATCTAACAATTTAGACCACTACTACAGAATACTGGGACTAGAACCCGGAGCCTCCCTAGAAGAAGTGAACCAAGCCTACAAAGACTTGGCATTTATTTGGCATCCGGATCGGGTACCGGAGGAGAATCAGCGCTTGCGCCAGAAAGCTGAGGACAAACTCAAAGAAATAAACCAAGCGCGAGACGAACTGCGATCGCACAAACCCAAAACGCCCAAACCCCCATCCTCACCGCCACGCAAGCCTGCTGCAAATACCTATTATTACCGTGCGCGATCGCCCCGAGAAGAACCGACTCAATCGCGGCGTTACTCTCAATCAACAGAACCGAAGCAACCACCCTCCCCAGCTAGGAGTTCCTCTCAATCAACAGAACCGAAGCAACCACCCTCCCCAGCTAAGAATGACTACCAACCCAGAACGCGATCGCAATCCCAGCGCCCGCGATCGCATCCTGATCTCAGTGGTGCTAATTTTCAGGGAGTTGATCTCAAAGAAAAAGACCTATCTGGACGCAATCTTAGTAATGCCAATCTCAGTCAGGCTAACCTGACAGATGCTTTTTTACATAATGTAAATTTCAGTGGTGCAAATTTAGAAGGAGCCAATCTTTTTCGCGCTAACTTATTTCAAGCCTGTTTAGTTCAGGCAAATTTACGAGATGCTAATTTAATTGGTGCGGATTTAAGTGGTGCAGATTTAAGTGGTGCAGATTTGCGGGGCGCTAAAGTGGGGACAGCCGACCGATTGCTCGTTAAATTAACGGGAGCTATTTTATCGGGGGCTATTTTACCCGATGGCAGAATTCATGAGTAATCAGACCCATGAAAATTTATCTAACTATCTGTTTGTGCTGAATACTCCATTTTCATTCACTTTCACCTTTATCAGTAAACCCCGACACCCGCCAAGAACTCAAGTTCTTGGCTTATAGCTAAAGTCCATTAAAATGGACTAAAACTTTTATGCACTCGTCTTTAGACGACTTGAGCTTGGGTTCTTTGGGTTGAAACCCAAGGCGCTTTAACTCGTCCAGAATCTGCCCAGATAGGTTAACCTGTATGCTAGATCAAGAGGGTTCTCCATACCCACACCTTGAACAGTTAACAATCGTCCGACTGTCAATGTTCTGGTTTTGTCAATCATTTGTAAGGGATGAGTAAAACGTTATATGAGTAGTTCAATCCAAGAATTTGATGTTAAATATTTTGTGAAACTGCGGAGTTCTCTAGATGGAGAACAAAGCTTTCTCAGTTGGTCAGGTTCTATCTATGCCTTTATTCCCGGAGAACGGCGAAAAAAATTGTTTAATATGCTGGGAATGAGTGTCAGCCGCTGTATTCCCGCCGATGAAGAAAGTTGGAATTTTACTTCACGAGAACTTACCTATTATCTTGACCCCGAAACCGGAGATATCCTGCATCAGTGGGACAATCCTTGGACGGGAGAAACCTTAACCGTTGTTCATGTGGCAAATAATCCGGTACAAGGTTATCTAAAAGGTAAATTTCCGGCGGAGGTAAATAAGGATATGACAACCTTCTGGTTTGATTTATTTCCCAATTACCCCAACCCTTTAGCCAACGAGCCTCAATTTGCCGCATACAGTCCCCAAGAAACCTATCAAGCGGCTGAACTGTTTAAACTTACGGTTCCTACAGAGGATTTACATAATCCAGACTTAAAGTCCGTTTCTAAACTCTTTCTCAGTTGGGATAGAATCGGACCTTGGGTACCTTGGATGAAAATGGGTGATCAACGTGGACAGCTTATCTATAGTGGTCGAGGGGTTAAAGTGAATGATTTTACGGAATTACCCGAATTACTCCAGAATGAAATTAATATTCGCGTTCCTGTCTATAAAAATGCTCCTCAGCCGCCATTAGATGAGGATGATGATATGACATCGTGGACGTATTTCCAAAAGCATTTTCAGGCGTATCTATCGGGAGAGCGATTTCCAATTGTGGAAACAGAATAATATCATCTGAAAGCATTCGCGACGAAAATTTAACGGTAGACCCGAACAATCCGCAATGCTTCTCCCCTAGTAATTTATCACTTCTTCAAACCAGGGTTTAATATGACTAAGGTATCATCATCAACACGAGGCGATCGCAGGTTCTCTAGAGGCGCTAACCGACGGGGGGAAACCGATTGGCGACTTTTCCTGAGATTGGTTCCTTATGCACTCACCAAAAAACGCCTACTGATCACAGCGATTATTTTACTCGTTCCGGTATCTATTCTGGGTGCTATTCAACCCTTAATTATTGGGCAAGCTGTTTCCTTAATTCGTCAAGAAGAAACCTGGTGGTTTCTTGAGAATCGTTCCTTGTCAGAAGGAATCAATATCTTAGCGATTTTCTTGTTACTGAGTATCATTATCCGATTAATCTGTAGCGTTTTCCAGAAATTCCTGGAAGAAAACTTGGGTCAGCAAATTACCGCCGGGATTCGCAATGATTTATTTGACCATATTACCTCCCTGGCGGTGCGATTTTTTGACCGCACCCCTGTGGGAAAACTGATTACTCGCATCACCAGTGATGTGGAAGCATTAGGATTAGTCTTTTCTAGTGGTGCAATTGGTATTCTTAATGACCTCTTCTCAATGCTGGTTATTGCCATTTTTATGTTTTCCCTGCAATGGCAACTGGCGCTCATTCTGATATTAATGCTGTTTCCAGTTACCGGGTTGATTGTCTATTTTCAGCAGCAATATCGAAAAGCTAATTATACAGCCAGAGAAGAACTCTCCACACTCAACTCAATGCTGCAAGAAAATATCGCTGGGATTAATATTGTCCAGCTATTTCGTCGGGAACAAGTGAATGCTGAGATGTTTCGGGCGGTGAACCAGCGCTATGTTGCGGAAGTTGATAAAACCATCTTTCATGATTCCGCTGTATCCGCCACATTAGAGTGGATTTCCTTAGTTGCGATCGCGGCTGTATTATGGTTAGGAGGTTGGTTAATCCTGCAAGATAATCTCAGTTTTGGTGTCTTATCTGCCTTTATTCTTTACGCCCAGCGTCTATTTAATCCTTTGCGTCAGTTTGCTGACAAGTTTACCATGTTCCAAGCGGGATTCACGGCACTTGAACGGGTGAGTGATATTATGCATGAGCCGATTGAAATTCGTGATCCAGAGTTAGCGCATTCGGCGTTAATTTCAGAACAACCGAGGACAAATGGTAAGGGAGAAGTAACAGCACATCAAGGTGAAATTCGCTTTGAACATGTCTGGTTTGCTTATAAAGAAGATGACTATGTTCTTAAAGACTTAGATTTTACCATTCGCCCCGGACAAAAAGTGGCGTTAGTGGGTCCCACGGGTGCGGGAAAGAGTTCGATTATTCGCTTGCTGTGTCGCCTCTATGAAGCCACAAAGGGACGCATTTTAGTAGATGGGATTGATATTCGGGATTTGCCGCAATCTGAATTACGGCGTCAGATGGCGGTTATTTTGCAAGAGGGGTTTTTGTTTGCTGGGGATGTTAAAAGTAATATTACCTTGGGAGAAGACTACTCGATTGAACAAGTGAAAGCGGCGGCGGAAGCTACAAATGTTGCTCAATTTATCGAACAACTTCCTCAAGGCTATGATACCCAACTCCGGGAGAGGGGAACCAATCTTTCTGGGGGTCAAAAGCAGTTATTGGCATTTGCCCGGGCGGCGATTCGTAATCCCCAAATTTTGGTATTAGATGAAGCGACGGCGAGTTTAGATGTGGGAACCGAAGCGTTAATTCAACAAGCCCTTGATCATTTATTGGAAAAACGCACGGCAATTATTATTGCCCACCGTCTGTCAACTATTCGCAATGTAGACCGAATTTTGGTGCTTAAGCGGGGTGAGTTGGTGGAATCCGGTTCTCATGAACAACTGTTGCAACAGGATGGTTTGTATGCGGCTTTGTATAAGTTGCAGATGTTGGGAAGTTAAGGCAACAGGAAATAGGGAACAGGGAACAGGGAACAGTAAATTCTAGAACTTTAAACATTGACAACGATGGCTAAGTATGGATAAAAAAAATAGAATAAAAATCGGTGCGATCGCGTCGATTTGTCTCCTCATTATAGTCTTAGGATGTTCTCCTGATGAACAAAACTCGGGGACAGTACAAAGCCGCGATCGCACGTTTGTAGAAACGACTGTATCTCCTGCAACCAAGCCCATTTCAGCACCAACCCATTCGGTAGGTGAAGTCATTTCTATCAGCCAAAACAATCTCAATCTCCAATTTACTGTTAACAGCACCAAGGTGCATCCGGGAAAAGGCGTGATTCAACCAAATAAAGGGAATCAATGGGTAGTAGTCGATACCACAATTGTCAATCAAGGACAACAACCACAAACATTTTCCGTCGTTTCCTTTGACGTTATCGATGGCAACAATAATACCTACGAAGTGGCGCTTTTAGCTAGTGCATTGGAGGATATTGAAACGCCGACGGGTGAAATTAGTCCCGGCGATCAACGACAGGGACAACTTGTGTTTGAAGTTCCTGAAGATACTAGCAATTTGAAACTGTTATTTCAGCCGAATCCGATTGAGTGTGAAGAAAAATCAACAGCAGCCAAGGGATTAGATTGTCAACCCATTGTTGTTAAACTATAACCAATCACCCATTATCCATCAACCCTATGGAAACCGCCAATCCGATATTTCGTCATCAAATCTCTGCTGATGTAATTGCCTTAGACAAACAGGGACGAGTTATTCTAGTTGCTGATGTCAGAGGTAGCCGTGTGGTTAAGCTTACCCTCTCTCAATTTACCTCCTACCTAAAAGCCACGCAAACCGCCGTTCCCTTCGCCATGCTAGTTGACCCCGAAACGATTCAAATTGTTCAATGGGATGGCGTCAATTGGTCAGAGGCTATCTGTTCCCTAAAGACGACGGATATGGTAAAACCATATATCAGAGACTTTGATAGTTATAAGCGTGACTATCAGCATCAACAAATAACTGGAGGTTACTTAGAAATATTACTTTTAGCATGGCTGGACGATTTAGCCTTCCACTGGAAGCTAGAAACACCGCCAGCATCAGAAGAATTAGCAGCCATTGGTTTATTAGAACGACTAGACGAGGGTAGCACCAAACGTGAGGTAGAAATTTCAGGTGATACTATACTTAGAGACGAACTTTCTCATGAGTATTTGTACTGGGCGTGATTCCTTAGCGACTACATTGCTGCAAAATACGCCATCATCGGTGCAGCTAGTTATGCCAAATATTTGTTTAATGGAATCCTTATCAGCGTTAGAAAATGAACAAAAATACCGCCGACGTTTTGAAAATGAACTAAATTTGCAAATTAGTCAGTTACGACGAGATGTAACCTCATCTCATGCGAGGTCGATGTTGGCGCTTTTAATGGAGTATAAAACTGAAAATGAGCAGCTACTTGCAGAGATTAAAATGCGTCTATTTCAAGCGATTAACCAGATATCTGAAAAAGCCGAACTCATTGCTTTAACGTCGCCCATGATCCAAGATGGTTTAACTATTCCTTTAATTGATAGAGATTATACAGATAATCTAATTCTTCATTGTATTCTACATCAGGCTCATTCATACCCGACGGAAACTCAAGTATTTTTGAGTAGTAATGAACGGGAGTTTGGTACACCCGAAGTTCAATCCGCGTTACGAAATGTTGGGATTACAAATTATTTTAGTAGCACTCAAGTATTGCTCAATTGGCTACAGTCCCAGCAATCGGAATAAGCAACAGAAATGATCAAGGTATTGGCTAGTCCTAACATAAGGCGTCTAGGGTTCGCTGCAATCCTCGCCTTCTTATGCGCGATCGCTTTCTCCTCCTGCAACCTGGTTAAATCCCCCAGCCCAGCTGCATCCACGTCAAATTTTCCGCCTTAGGGGGAGTATTCTGGAATATTTATGAACTCAAACTGGCGGCGGAGGACATTTAGTTCGTTCGTAGTAGGCGCTGTCTTCGCCATCAACGCTTGCATCAAACCCTTAAATCAAAAGGTTGATTTGTAGGGGCGGGTTTTACTCTTAGCTGCGGCGATATCTTACCAAGTGAATAAACCCGCCCTGACCCTAAGTACAATTTTTGTTCAATGCAGCGTTTCTTTAGGTTAATTTAATTAATGGCTAATCCAGTATAAATTTGGGACTAAGTGAGATATAATAAATTCAACCATCATCCCGTTGCCGACGACTAGAGCAATCATGTGCATTCCCTAGAAATCAAAGCTCAACTCAAATCCCTAATGAAAGAGGCGTCATCGATAGAACCCTGTTTAGCGAAACGGTTAGATGAGATTAACCGCTGGGTGAAAGACATCAAGCCAGGTTCGCTTACGGCTAAAAAATTTGTCATGGCGTTTTTGTTAGAGGTGATTCAAGATGCTAAGGTTTGGCTAGCTATCAAAGCCTTATCCTCTCCAGAGTTGCAGGAATCTGCCTTTGAGCAAATGACGCCAACGGAACGATATTGGTATCATTATCTTTTCCCCAAATGGCTAAATAGCAATGATCCAAAATTTTACATTTGGAAACAAAAGTTGATGTCAAGTGAGTTGACTCAAGCAGACGATGATATCCTTAAATCTATAGCTCAGACAATTGTCAGCCGAGGGGGTACAGTTTGGCGATGCTATATCGCAGATTTTTCTATAGCAACAGATTTGATTGTTAGTTATCGTCAAAGAAAGCCCCTGTGCCTACAGGTGACTAGCGTGAGTAATGACTATTCTCAAAAAAAATATGAAAATTGGCAAAATACTCTCCAGATGTGGGTAATCGATAGAGGGCTTTTCCTAAGTTATAACCCTGGAAAACCCGATTTTTTGGATCAGTTAGTCACAATAACACTTCATAACAGTGACTTTCTTCCCTTGGGACGTTATCTGAAATTTCCCTAACTGAGAAGATTAGTCATGACGACCGAAATCTTTTAGCCCAAACGGAATTTCCTATCTAAGTTATGGTCACCAAACAACAAAATTATAGTCATGATGACTTAGGCGCGTTTTCGGAAGCGCTGGAAAAATCCCGGAAAATGCAGCAGGATTGGCTGACGCATGGACTTGATTTTGTGAATTTGTATATTGAGGATATAGAGGAAAATTGGCTAGACAGGTGGGATGATGATGAAGTAACGGTAGAGAGTTCTGTCACCTTAGCATCAGAACAGACGTTTATTGAACCATCAGTTGTCGAATTTATGAGTGCTTTTTTGGCGAGTGATTATCCCGCCGCAGTTTGGGCGCGAGAAAGTGATCATCCCTTAGCGATGCGAGTACAGCAGCAAATGGAAACTGAGGGATTAGCTCAAATTATTGCCCGGTTGGGAGACTGTTTGAGTATTCCGGACGAATCGGAGAGGCTCCATGAAGCAACCATGATTTTGGCAGGTGGGGTTACGGTTGGAGAGATAACCCGCGATTCGGGTGATGAAGAGGATGAGTTTAAGTTATTTGATTTAGCCGAAAGTTTGTTGGAGAAATTAGCGGAACTGAAAGCAAGAGAATGGAGGATTATGGGGAATTGAGGTGATATGGATGTGCTTTCAGGCAAGAAAAGGGCGCACGGGGCGTGCGCCCCTACGAATAATGGGTTGCCATTGGTGCAATATCTGAGTTTGGGTCGCTATAATTTATAATCAAAACTTGCTGACTCCTCCAGGAAAATTGATATGAATCCAGAAACTCTATTATCCAGAATTTCTATCGATCCCAATATTTGCCATGGTAAGCCCTGTATTCGAGGTCATCGCATTTGGGTTTCTCTAATTCTTGACTATTTAGCGAGTGGGATGACTGTCGAGGAGATTCTTGATGGATATCCAAGTATAGAACGGAATGACATATTTGCTTGTATCGCGTATGGAGCTGAACTGGCGAGGGATTACTATGTGGAAATTCCCTTGGAGACGGCAAAATGAGGTTTAAACTTGATGAGAATGTAGATGTTCGTGTAGCAATTATTTTGCGTCAGGTAGGACATGATGTGGCAACAGTTTCAGGGCAAGGTTTGAATTCAACTTCAGATGTTGAACTAATTACAATTTGCCACAGTGAGGGGAGATGTTTAGTCACTTGCGACAGAGGATTCGGAAATCGCCTGAGGTATAAACCCTCGGATTATTCGGGCATTGTAGTATTACGTTTGCCATCTCGCCCTACCTTTGCAGATTGGCGTGAGGTAGCAAATACCTTAGTTATTGGATTGGAAAGTGCAGAAGTTCAAGGAAAGCTTTGGATTGTTCAGGGCGGGAGGATATTGGAATATCAATCAGTTGATGAGGAGGAAGTTGACTGATGAATAAGGGAAAAGGATTTGGTATTGGAAATCAGACGAAACGTGAACAAAAATATATAGCTCATCATATTACTTTAGAGGCTTTACTAAATTTAACGACTGAAGAAGCTTTTAAATGGATTGCTTCAAGATTTTCAAAGCGACACACTCTAACTTCTTTTAAGCAAGATATTGACATTTGGTATACGAGCGAAATCCAAAGCAAACTTTCTCTAGCAATAGAACATAAACGACGCGGGAAATTCAAGAAGTCCTTAAAAATCTATAATAACTTATTTCAGCAAATGCCAACTTGGTCTGAACTCTACAGAGGTGTGTATAAAACTCTTGCTATTTCTGGCAAGTTAGATCAGGCAGAGCGTTCTATTCAGATTAATGCTCTACTTTTATCACTAGAGTATGCTTTTACTGGTGCGCCATTTTCTTTTCCGGATGATTATTTTAATTTAATTTCAAATAATCCTAGTATTTTTTTGGCATTTTGGACGATAGAAGACCCCAATTTAGTCAAGCATTTGGGAGCAATCGCCTTGATTCGTCAAGGAGGATTAACAAAGCAATCAGTACAAGCTTATTTAAATAATATTCAAGGTAAATTACCGATAAATGATTATCCTGACCGAACGGTTTTAGCCAATAAGGGAAAAGAAGTATTGATTCAACTTCCCTGGCATATAATCTCAGAAATTGAAACTCCCAATAATTTGGTTAATTGGTTACGTGAATTAACAGCTATGCTTAGTTATGAATTAGGCAATTTATTACAGCCAGATAATTATGACAGCAAAGAACGTCTAAAGTCCTATTTAATGGATAAAATTCTGGGATTATCAAAAAATATTATGCAGAGAGAATCTCAGTTAGATAAGAATTACTGGGAAGATGTTGATCAAGAATATTCTGATTTAATGATACTGCTATTTATCAACATTATACAGAGTGGCAGCGACAGAGGAGTTGTATATCCATTTTTATTGGCAAATCTAGAAAATATAGATAATAATTTTGCTAAATATTGGCATATATTTTTAACAACAGAACTATCCAAAAAGAAACTAGAGCAAACACAAGGTACAGCAGCATATATTGCTCTTTTTAGCATGTTGATGCAAGAATTTCCGCAGGGAAACCAAGCCAATAATATAGAAATAGCAATAGCAGGCTATGAGGCTGTATCTACTGTGTATACCTGCGAAGCATCTCCTCAAGCATGGGCAAATCTACAACATAATTTTGGTGATGCCTACCTAAACCGGATTCGGGGAGACCAAGCCGAGAACTTAGAGAAATCTATCCAATACTACAATAATGCTTTAGGTGTCTATAAAAGAGAAATATTTCCTGAACTGCTTGCCAAGATGCAATGCTAGTCTACACTCAACAATCTTTTCCTGAACAATGGGCTTTAGCCCAAAGCATTCTGGGCAATACTTATAGCCAACTCAATCATATTAATGAGGCAATAGCTTGTTATCGGTCAGCTCTAAAAATATATTTATCTACGACTAATCCCTTGAATTGTCTCAGAATTGGACGTAAATTTGGTAAAGTTGCTTTCTTGGCTAAAGGTTGGGATGAAGCGATTGAGGGTTATAATCTGGCGATTGAAGCCGTAGAAACTAGCCGCCGTTGGGTAACGTCCGACTTCCGCCGTCAAGAGATTCTCGCTGAATCCCTTGATGTTTATGACAATATGGTGCAAGCTTGTATTAATGCTGGACAATTAGAAAAAGCCCTGGAAACCGTCGAGCGATCGCGGGCTAAACGTTTGGTCGATTTAATGGCAAGTAATGACCTTTACCAGAGTGAGGAAATTGCCCCAAATGTCAAGGCATTGTTGCAAAAGTTCGATGATTTGCAACAGCGAATTGACCAAGAACGAATACAAAATAAGTCCAGCCATAATCGAGAACTGATAAGGATGGATAGCCATCCCAGAAACCGCGCTGCATTCCAAGCCGAAAACGACGCGATCGCATCCTTAGAAGCTGAAAAACTGCACGTCTGGGAACAACTTAGACGCCTTGATCCTGTACTGGCTGGAGAAATTAAAGTTGATGCGCCTAATTTTGCTCAGATACAACAACTTATTGACGAACCGACTACTGCCATTCTGAGTTTCTATACCACAACTAACGACCTACATTTATTCATTCTACGACAAAATCAACTGACGCTACACACTTGTCCCGGTCAAGGAATTAATACCCTGCAAGGTTTTATTTCTCAGAACTGGTTACAACCTTATATTGAGGATAAGTTTAACTGGACAAGCAATATCAACACATTTCTCAATGAACTCTCTCAACGGTTGCAACTGACTGAACTGATTACCAACCATTTAAAAGGTATTGATGAACTGATTATCATTCCTCACTTATTGCTGCATCAAATTCCCTTTGCGGCTTTACCGATTCCGAACTCCTCTCCCGACTCAAAGAATGGTGCAAGTCGAGACTATTTCGGAGACAAATTCCTCATCCGTTATACGCCCAGTTGCCAAATCTTAACATTTTGCCACCAACGCCGCGATCAGGATGTAGAGACATTACCTGCAACCCAATATGGCACAGTTGAAGATGCCACAGATGACCTGCCTTTTGCCAGTTTTGAAGGCGAACAAATCGCCAATTTACATAATATTCCCGATAACCTACGATTAAAAGGCAAGACTCAAGCCACGGTTAAAAATTATCGCCAACTGGTCAATCAAGTCCAAGTGATTCACTCCAGTCATCATGCCGAATTTCGCCTGGATAATCCATTGGAATCGGTGCTTAAATTAGCGGATGGTCATATTACATTAGGACAATTAATGACACCAGGATGGCGTTTACCTGATTTATTCGATGTCTTTCTCTCCTGCTGCGAGACAGGTTTAGGATTGCCGGAAATCACTGATGATATCCTCACTCTCTCGACTGGCTTTTTATGTGCCGGGGCGAGAAGTGTGGTTAGCACCCTTTGGTCAGTGGCTGATTTAGCTACAGCTTTATTCTCTATTTTTTACTATCAACAGCGACAACATGGAAAAAATCGTCCTGAAGCGCTGCGATACGCTCAAATCCAATTACGGGAACTCCAGAAAGACGAACTGTTGAATCGAGAGGACATCAAAGAATTCTGCCAACAAGCAGAATTAAAGCGGAAAGAGGCAAGGTGTAAGCGCAACCAATGCCAACCCGATTCAACAGACTATTTAAAATGGGAAAGTGACTATAATAAATACCATACAATGATTCAGCAAATTCAGACTATAAAAAAATCTCCAGATGAATATCCCTTCTCACAACCACGATTCTGGGCGGCATTTACCTGCCAAGGCTTACGCTGAATTTGTCAGTCCGTGTAGATGAGAAAATCGAAACCATGCAAGCGTATCAATTATACAGTATGGGACTGATTCAGCGAAAGCGCGATCGCGTCATTCCTCATTGTCAGTTATATCGGCAATATTTTCAGCGAATTATGAATTATGAATCATAACTATTAAAATAGTAGAGACGTTCCATGGAACGTCTCTACAAGGTTTTGGCTTAACTTTGCTGTAGGGAAATAAATTCAGTTGGTTGATGGGGATATAAAAGATGAGAATGCTCACCACCCAGCTCAGTCAAAACCCGATAATGATCCTCATCGCTTAATCCCAGTTGATGGCGAATGGCTTGGAGTGGCTCTAGACTTTGGGACGACTGAAAACGCCCCTCTTCTAATCCATCCTGCAAGACTCCTTTGTAAAGGGAAAAGCGGTACTGTTGGCTAAAATTAGGCAGAACTTTTGCCAGAACATAGAGTTCATCAGCTTTTAATTGATCCAGAGAACGCCCCTCCAAAACCTGAGAAAAATCTACCGGAATCTTTTGCAATTGACGGCGGAAACTATGGGTGAGACTTTCCCGGTTATACTGCTCGGCGCTGCGATTCCAAGTGCGGTAAAGCCAAAGACTACTCACCACAGCAACAAACCCATTAAACATCAATTGTACCGAGACGGGTAAGCGGAGAATTTCTGGACGTCCCCCATAGATAAAGAAAATGTTAAACGCCAAAAAGGTACAAATCGAAAAGACTCGGTGCAGAACCTGTTCCCGGCTGATACTGGAGTTACGCCGTCTTAGAGAAGCGCGGTATGCCTTTTCAAATTTCGTACAAATCAGACAACTCATCACCACACAAACCCCCAGCGTTAAAGGACAAGCTACCAGTTTAGGAATAGGAATTGGATGATTGAACAGATAAAAACCCGGTTGCCAAAGCGTGGCTAATTGATTCGGTTCATGAGCCCAATCCCCAGAAAAGTAATAATCGAAATTACCCGCATATAATCCGTAATAAATGAAGTACCCAATCACTAAGCCCAAATAACCGTATTGCACGAGTTTTCGCCCCGGATGGCTGAGATAGTGCCAGTACGATTTCTCGGCATCTTTATCAATACAAGTAGACTTGCAGCCGATACAGGCACTTTTTTCTTTGCCTTTTGTCTTATCAAACGTGCGGCACTCAGATTGGGGAATACTACGACGTTCTGCTGTATGCGCTGGTGAGCTTAATAATCCCCGTGGACCCGTGAAAACAGTTTGCACGATGCCAAAGGGGCAAACATAATGACACCAACTCCGTCCTCCATACAGGAAAACTACTGTAATTGCACAGAGAATAGTTAGGATTAAAAACAGCCCTAAAACTGTGCGACTGGAATTAATAAATAGAATTCGGCAGTTCAAACCGATAAACAGAAGCGCAAATTGTAGATAGAGGTGGTTTTGTGCCAGCCAGAGATTTTTGCGAATATTAAGTCTGGGATTTAATCCCAAAGCCCGGGTAATTTGAGACAGAAAGTAGAGCGGACAAATACGCCGCCAGGTGTCATGACCGAAAACCAAGAGAATCATAATCGCACTGGGAACAATCATGCCCCAGAAAATGCGTGTCCCCATGGGATATGCGGCTTGTTCTAGACATTTTCCTTGCACTAATACGCAATTGTTCGGCTCGCGAAAAGGACTGAGGAGGTTATTGGGATCAGTTAGGTGATGGGAAATGGGGTCATAAAAGAGAGATAAAATTAATACCAGCCAACCGATTACCAGCACTAATCTGACGGTATGCATCTTTTTTTCTGAAACGTTATTAAGCACTTCGTTATTGCCTCCTAAATTGGTAAAATGATTAATGCGAGATTAATCTCTCAATTCAATCAATTGGAAGAATGAGCTGGAAAAAATTACGCCCACGTATCAAACATGGCGGTAGGCAAGATGCCGTAAACTCGCTCTACAATAGTTAGGATCACAGCCGTGTTAATCACAGCTGGCTAAACTGCCCGCTCCCACTTAACTGAAATGATGGGATATGGAGCGTTAACTGTAACCAGTTGACTGTCGGGATTGAGGATTAATTCAACAGAAATGTTGAGATTGATTGAGTTTGCCATTAAGATCAGATCAGAAGTTTGAAATAAACTACGCTTGGGAGTCAAATTTAGCTCCTGTTTTTTTGTTGACACTCCCGTCGCCGCAGGAGTGCGGCTTTATCAGTGCTTAATCCGCTATATTTCTCAAGGCTGATTACCTATGCACATTTGCAGCATCCGTGATTTTGAGATTCTATTGATCTATCGGGTTTCAGTTCTTCATTTTACGCAGAGAGGCTTGTTTTGTAACATTTATTCACAGAATGAAATGGGACTCTATTAACAACTCATTGAAGCAGTCAACGTATACAAATCAAGGTTCTGTGTAGCAAGATTCACAGACTCACAGGTTGTACACATCTGTGAAACGGGTGAGATGCCTCAGTTCAATAGAACCCGACTTTTGATTGATGCCTTTCAACTCCTACTATATTTTCTCAGTTGATAAAGAAGTTGAGGAAAATTGAGGATTTCTCAAACCAAGTATGGTTATCAGTGGGTTACAGCGGACATACAATTAAAATAAATTACCCGATTAACCCACGATGGCGGCGTGATACAGCTAAAATAGTGGAATAGATTTTACGGTTGATACCAAGTTGCGTTCTAATGTGTCATTGAAGAGCAAAATTTTTGACAACCAGTTACAATATCTTAGCGAGTTGGCAGGAAAATAAAACGTATCAAATCCCCTAGTAGCGACTCGGAGTAGTCATTTTTTCTGGGTTGATGAACCGGAAATTATCTTAGCAGCAATTCAGACCATTTTAGTTGATTATCATGAGTAGGGGCGCACGCCCCGTCATTGGTGTCAACTTAAGTCACAACCCTTACCCATTCTCGTTTCCAGCTTTAGGGTGGAAATGCTGCTTAAGCGGCTCCAGCCGCTTGTCAAAGGAGGCGGAGCCTCAACAGAGGCATTCCCAGGCTATGCCTGGGAACGAGAGTGTGCCTGGAAGCCTGCTCACTAACTGATTTGGCTTAAGTTGACACGGATGACGGATGGTGCGCCCTTCTTCATTAATGGCTAATAGACTTACCGAATGGAAATGGACTTAAACGCCCACTCGTGTCAGGTTAACCGTTGCCAAAGCTTCCACCAAACTGCGGACAGCCGCAACCATCGCCACTTCATTGTCTAACTGATTCACTGCCGAACCAACGCCAACGCCAGCGGCACCTGCGGCAATTGCCATAGGTACGGTGACACTGGATAAGCCAGAGGCACAGAGTACGGGAACGGATACCGCCCGAGAAATTTCTGATGCAGCGGCTAAGGTGGGGGCGGCTTTTTCAATCAAGCCCAATGTTCCAGCAGAACGAGGCTGACTGCTAGTACCGCCTTCAGTTTGGATAATATCTGCCCCGGCTTCCACCAGTTCTTGTGCCAATTCCACTTGCCGATCTAAAGTCAGAATGTGAGGAACGGTAACGGATAGGGTAATATCAGGCAAGAGCGATCGCGTCTGTTTGGTCAAGGCTAAAACCTCTTGCGCCTCGAACCGCCGTCCTTGAGCGTAGAAGCTATCGAAATTACCGATTTCAATTAAATCCGCCCCAGCTTCCACCGCACTGACAAATCGATGGGGTTCAACGGCTGATACACAAATAGGTATATTTGTCAATCCTTTGACCAGGTGAATCAAATCAGGATCAGCGGCGATATCGACAAACGTCGCACCACCACGATCAGCCGCCTTAACGGTGGCACTTACCCGCTGAGAGTCAAAGTTATTCAAGCCACTAATAACTTTGAGAACTCGGCGGTATTCAAAGGCTTTTTGTAGTTTTGGATGCATAGTCATTGTTGCACGTCTGCTCTATTATTACCGATCGGCAGTTTATTTTTGTCGAAGTTAATCGCTGCGGTCGCCTACATGAATTCATGAATAGGAAATATCTATTGTGCCACTTACTGAGGCGTCGTGTAAATTTGAAAAAATATAAGATCTTTGCCTAAACTAAGAAATAGGCTGGAGAGCTTGTATCATCTGATTTTGGAAAAATGAATTTTGTGCCGGGAAACCTGTCTTCCTTCCACTCGGAAATTTTACAGCAAACCCAACTTGGTCAGCTTTGCGGTCAAAATGAACAATTTTGCGATCGCTACAAGATCTTGCGAATGTTGGGGCGCGGTGGGTTTGGCGTGACCTTTCTCGCCAAAGATGCTGAGTTACCGGGTCAACCGCTGTGCGTGATTAAGCAACTTTGCCCCAAAGTTGATGACCCAAAAGCCTTGGAGAATGCTTGCCAGCGTTTTGAGAGAGAGGCAAAAATCCTCGGCAAACTGGGTAGCCACTCTCAGATCCCCATGTTACTCAATTACTTCGAGACTGGGGGAGAATTTTTTTTAGTTCAGGAATACGTCCGTGGTTCAACCTTAGCGCGGCTAGTCAGGCGCAGCGGATGTTTATCTGAGGTAGCCGCCAGACAGTTTTTGGCGGAAATGCTACCCCTACTCGACTACATTCACCGAAATAACGTCATTCACCGAGATATCAAGCCGCAAAACATTATCCGCTGTGAAGACGATGGTAGACTGGTGTTGATTGACTTCGGCGCGGTTAAGGAGAAGTTGGTTCAAGCCCTCGACAGTAGCCTGAAACTCGCCTCAACTCATTTTATCGGCACCGTCGGGTTTGCCCCACCGGAACAGTTTTCTCTGCGACCGGTATTTGCTAGTGATATCTACGCCCTAGGGATGACCTGTCTTTACCTGCTAACCGGAAAAGCGCCTCTAGATTTGGAGAGCGATCGCCAAACGGGTGCTTTATACTGGGAACGCTTGGTGCATGTCAGTCAGCCTTTTACTCAAGTGCTGCGGAAAATGACCGATGTATCCTTGACGAATCGCTATCATTCCGTTAAGCCGATTCTGCAAGACCTTAATTTTAAATCACCTTATGATGATCTGGCGCAGTATTTAGTCAGACAACCCCAACCGACAACTGACAAATCAGCCAATCAAGATGGAAGTAGTCACAAGAGTTATCGCACTCCATCAGCCAAAACAGCGGTTGCGATTAGGAACTGGAAACAACGACGAGAAAAAAAGCGGCGGCGTCCAAGTCAACCTCCATTGGGGCATTCTAAATGAACTACCATGTCCTTTACCTATAACCGCACTGTCCGCTTTCAAGATACCGATGCTGCTGGTGTCGTTTACTTTGCCAATGTTTTGGTAATGTGTCACGAAGCCTATGAAGACTCTCTAGCCAAGGCGGGTATTAATCTCAAGACATTTTTTAGCCGCGCCGCTGTGGCTGTGCCAATTATCCACAGTAGCGTAGACTTTTTTCAGCCCATGTTTTGTGGAGACAGGCTGCTGATTGAGGGGATACCTCAACGGTTAAGTGATAGCAAGTTTGAAATTAAGTATCACGTTGTTGATGCTGCTTCACCGCAACCGCACCTGGCAGATGCCTTAACTCGCCATGTTTGTATTGATACGAACACTCGCACTAAAATTCCTTTGCCAGACGCGATGATTAATTGGTTATATCATGTTCGGTGAATACTAAGACGACTAGAACACTGATCAAGTATTCCCAGAAACCCGGTTTCTCGCCAGGTCGATTTTATGTACGTGGCACAGCTAAAATGGTGGAATAGGTTGTAGGTTGGGTTGACGAGAGGAAACCCAACGAAATCTAGGGCTAAAGCCTTTACTACAAGCCAAATCTATCAAATTAGGTGTGTCACGCCAGTAGTGGACTGACACAGCTAAAATTGTGGAATAGATTTGACGGTGAAATTGGGCGCACACCGTGCGCCCCTACAATACTAATCCACCATTTTAGGTGTGTCACGCCAGTAGGTGTTTTTTTGGGGAGGTGGAAAAAAATGGCTGTATTCGTTACAGGAGAAAGGGTTGGCGCGATCGCGAGTTTCAGGGGGTTGCCGCACCTTACAGGGCTTGCGGTTTGAGCGATTTGGGGCTTGCGGTTTGAGCGAAATAATGGCACTCTGAAAGAGGTTATTGCATCTGTACCTTGAAAATTTGATCGGGTAAGGGTTTGAGTACCGCGCAGTCTTATCCACTCTTTATTGAGTGGCTCCATTCAAAGGTTTGTAGTAACCGATACAAGCGCTTATGGCACGCTTCGTGCCTACTACAATCCTATCCAGCTAAATTTAACCTCACCCGCTCCAATTCTTGCTCCAAATTCTCTAAAACATTTTGCAGTAACTGTAACTGATGGTGCTGAATTGTCAGCTTTAACGGTTCATTCGTCAGATTAACATTAATCACAGTTTCCGCCAATTTCTCATAGCCTTCCAATGCGGAAACCGCCTCCCGGCTCAAACAAGTTAGGTACTCTGTCGCCGCATTGGTGTAAGCTTGAGTCACTTGTTCTAGGTATGACGCCGCAGATTTTGGCGGTGCAGAATCCCCGGAATTTTTATTCAACAAATACGTCGCCCCACCCGCCACCGCCGCGCCAACGGGTCCCCCAAATACCCAACCCAATCCCGTCGCGATCGCAACTGGAGTAACGCCCTGAGTTCCCTTAGCTTGGGGTGGGGGTTCCGGAAGCTGGACTTCTGGGGGTTTAGGAAAGGAAATCGTCAAATCAGTCGGGGGTTGGCGATCAAAAAATTCACCCGCTTGATGTACCCATTTAACAATTCCCTGTTGATGTTCCTGAATCGCCTCTTTAAAACCGTCTTGTTCCCACAGATTAAACGTACCCTTTTGTAGCGCTGAAACCAATTCCGATTGATAGCGTTCTAAAAGTTTGGGTAAATACAGCCATCCTTGGAAATCAGAAACACTGGCGGCGAATCCTTTTTGAATTAGGTTTTGTGCTTTTTCTTTAATCTCTATTTTACTTTGATGCTTTTGTTGAGCCATCGTAATTTCAGCGGAAATGGCTTGCACTTTGACAGTTGCAGCCTGTTGGATTTGAGACGCGATCGCTTCCACACGGGGAAAGCGGATGGCGAGGCTCTCATGGCGAGTGGCGACAATGCTTTGCAGCGCCGATTCCAGCATGTCTAAGCCCGTGGTTTGGGCGGCGGCGGTATCCCCTTTGAGTCGATAGCGTAAGGCGGGGAGAGCATCGACGCGATAGATATTACTGATATTATTCGGCAGTTGCGATCGGAAACTTTCCGCCACAAAAAGCAGCCGATTATACACTTGTTTTTGCTCGTCAGGTTCTAATAAATTTAGGAAATTAACCACAAAAATAACCGTAGTAATTCCCCGATCCAATAACCAATCTCGCAGGTGTTCTCGTTCCCCTAACGTCATCAATTTACGACCATCGAGCACCTGTACAATTAAATCAGCGGTGAGCAGTTGGTCGCGAACTAAAGCGTCCTGGGCTTCCCGGTCATCCGTTCCCGGTAAATCCAGTAATTCTACCCCCGTTTTCAGGAAAGGATGGGGACAAAATACCTCAACATTGGTCACATCCTCCCGCATCCGCCGTTGGTCATCTAAAATGGCAAACTGTTTCAGAAGAACCGTACCATTTTCGCTAATTTGTTGACCATTGCTGAGGGTAATGCGCGTGTGTAACTCCTTCCCGTAACGGATATGAATCGCTGCACCTGTGGTGGGGATTAAGTCGATGGGTAGGGTACGTTTCCCCAGTAAAGCATTGAGTAGGGTAGATTTCCCGTAATTAAACGGACCAAAAACAGCGATACGGAAAATCGGATTCTCCAGATAATCACACAGTGCGATCGCGTCTTGGCGGAGTTGGGCATTTTGTTCCCCATCCAGCAACCCAATCGCCGATCGCAGCGTGTTCGCAAGTTCGCGGAAAACATCCTGTTCCATTGGTTATTAGTCATTTGTCATTGGTCATTTGTCAGAGTTTGAGGAATCTTTCTCTAACTTAGTATAGTTGGCTTTATTTCCATCAACCGTAACTAAGGGTACACCATTTTTCCAATAGAAGGTGGTTCAATCCTTTAATATGAAAGACAGCAACTATTACAGATTTCACCGTGATCAAAGCTTGTGCCGCTCATGAACCCGGAGGAAAACTCCAACCCTTCGAGTACGATCCGGGTAGTCTCGGCGATGAAGAAGTAGAGATTAATGTCGAGTACTGTGGGATTTGTCACAGTGACCTGAGTATGCTGGACAACGAGTGGGGAATGACTGAATATCCTTTTGTTCCAGGTCATGAGGTTGTTGGTACAATTGCCGCATTGGGCGATAAAGTAACCACGCTAAAGGTAGGACAACGAGTGGGATTAGGTTGGTTTTCGGGTTCCTGCATGACTTGTGAATGGTGTATGTCAGGGAATCACAACCTCTGCTCGAACGTAGAAGGTACAATTGTCAGTCGTCATGGTGGATTCGCGGATAAGGTTCGCGCTGATCAGAGTTGGGTGTTTCCCCTACCCGATGCAGTTAATCCGGCTACCGCCGGTCCTCTCTTCTGCGGCGGGATTACCGTATTTAATCCTATTGTTCAGTTTGACATTAAACCGACGGATCGCGTTGGCGTGATTGGTATTGGCGGATTAGGTCATATCGCCCTGGGCTTCCTCCAGGCTTGGGGATGTGAGATCACAGCCTTTTCTAGTAGTCCAGACAAAGAAGCAGAAGCACGGGAATTGGGAGCAACTTATTTTATCAATTCTAGCGATCCCAAAGCCTTGGAGTCAGTGCAGAATTCCTTTGACTTTATTCTCTCCACGGCTAATGCTGACCTCGATTGGGACGCCTACATTGCCGCATTACGTCCCAAAGGTCGGTTACACTTTGTTGGAGTCATTCCTAATCCCCTATCCACCCAACTTTTCCCTTTGATTGGCGGTCAAAAGTCAATTTCAGCCAGTCCCGTGGGGAGTCCAGCAACGATTTCCCAGATGATCGATTTCGCCGCACGACAGGGTGTTGAACCGATTACCGAAACCTTCAGCTTTGAGCAAGTGAATGAGGCGATGGAAAAGCTTCGTAATGGCAAACCGCGCTATCGCTTAGTGTTGAAGCATTAAAATAAAAAGATTGCGATTGTGAGGGATGTGCTTTGATCAGTGAGAAAATCAAACCCGATTGGGCGGGTGGTGACCTTCTTTCCCGATTGGTCAACATTCTGATTCAGACCAAGCCCATTTATAATGTCATGAAACACCAAGCTCGGCAAGTCTTGATGAAGACGGCGGAGAAAAATGGCATTCCTTGGCGCAAAACCTACCAAGAATTGGAAGCGTCAGGCGTCAAAGAACGTCTGGAACAGATTACGAATCAAAGCCTTACCTATCCTAACTACTACCAGGTTCCCTTCCACGCCTACGATCAAGGTAACTTATGTTGGTCGGCTGCATTTGAAGCCGAATCCGCCACATACTCAATGGGGTTAAGGGTTTGGCGTAATCAACCCTTGACTTGGCAAAAGGCTCAATCGCGGTTGCGGGGGAGTTTTCACCACGTCTTAGCTGAATATTGTACTCAACCCGTACAGGATATTCTAGACATGGGTTGTTCTGTGGGTATCTCAACCCGGACGCTACATGAGTATTACCAAAGCCATCAAGATACCCCCGTGCGAACCGTGGGATTAGACTTATCCCCCTATATGTTAGCGGTGGCTCAACTCCGGGATACCAAGGGTGAAATTGAGTGGATTCACGCCAAAGCTGAGGAGACGGGATTATCTGATGCTTCCTTTGACTTAGTGACACTGCAATTCGTGATTCATGAACTCCCGCGTCAAGCAACTCAGGCAATTTTCCAGGAAATACTCAGGCTTTTGCGTCCTGGGGGTTATCTGGCGATGGTAGATAATAACCCTAAATCTCCCGTCATCCAAAATTTGCCACCTGTACTTTTTACCCTGATGAAAAGCACTGAACCTTGGTCAGATGATTATTACACCTTAGATGTAGAAGGACTGATGCAGAGGGTAGGATTTGAATATATTGTTACCGTGGCGAGTGACCCGCGACATCGTACCATTATAGGTCGAAAGCCGGAGGAAGGATAGGACGCGATCGCTCTAACTTTTCATCGGAAGTCTTGACATCGGCGAAAGTCCGGGCGGGTTTAGTCACATCTAGGTGTAACCGAAAGGAGAGTCGTAAAACCCGCCCCTACACGATCCCGACTCAACTGTAGCCAAGTTCATATTTTGCCATCAGAGTCTGTCATTCTAGGAGCCTATCAGGGAAAGCACGCAATATTCCAGCTAACCGGATAAGTTGGATTTCGTTCCTCAACCCAACCTACTCTCGTTGAGATGCATCCGTCATTCTGAACGCAGCGATAGCGTGCATCCGTCATTCTGAACGAAGCGATAGCGGAGTGAAGAATCTCACCAGATGCTTCGTTGCTGTTCCTTCGCTTTGCTCAAGACTCAACTAAAAGGTAATAATGTTCATATCAAACTTATCAATCGAAAAATGGGTTGGCAACAAAAATCAAGGTGACTTAATCGAAAATCCGGATTGGAGTCAGATAGAAGCAGCTATCCGCCAGTTAAATGGAAAAAATCAAACGTTAGTTACCTTGGCAGCCGATGATGAGACTTACATGACGATTGGCGGTGGTTATGCTGGGAAATATATCGTTTCAGTCACCTTCGATAATCTAGATTTTTATAATTTAGTTGATTTATCCAAACCTGAAGCAACCGAAAAACTCGTTATTGGCGGACAAGAAGGTCTTTATTCCACAAAGATGTCTGTTGATTTGCTGCGTTGTCTGCTAGCGGCGCGAACATTTTCAGAATCAGGAAAACTCGATTCATTGCTATCGTGGGAAGAAGATAAGTCATTAGTCACCGTATAATAGATACGCGATCGCAACGGTTGGACTGAAATATATTTTCAGTGTGCCGACTATGGACATTACCCATAGCATCGTGCATAATATGAACAATCTGTACGCGGAGCGGACTAGGGATATTGTCATACTGATAGACATCAGGGACTTCCCCATTTAGTCTTTTTTACGTTTTGAGTAAAGATTGTAGACTACCATTTTTGAGAGAGTTATCTGTCAAAGTACAAGTTTATACTATAGCCATAATAAGTAAGCTGTGTCTTACTGTTCGCCAATCATTGAGAGAATGTATTAGCGATAACAGCTATACCAAATATCATAGTAACACGGAAAAATACTTTTGTAGTACGCCATGAGATCAGTGGATGGATTGTGGAGGAGGATGATTGCTCTCACCCCACCACCGCTTGTCCCAACCGCTTCAAAATCCGTAGAACCTCACTTAACTCATGTCGCCTGGGAAACAGCGAAAAAGTCCGCGATACATCATACTCTGGACTATCTCCTTGACTTAGCTTTAAAAACACAAACTCATCCCCATTTGTCGCCATACCAAACGCTAGGCGCTCCCTCTGCGGACTCGCTAACATATAAACCAACAACTGCGGTAAAGCCGCCGGAACTGGAATACTGGTTCGCTTCGACTCAATCACCAAAATCCAAAGTTGTTCTTGTACAACCAACGTATTAATAAAACCGCGAATGGTTTCTTCAGGATCATCAAGTTCTAACCCAACCCCATAAGGCGAACGAATGCGGAAAGGTGGATCAAGAAACCCGGCAAGTTCCAATAGTGGCGAAACCACCAGCAGATTAATTGTACCTTCCAATAACAAACCATCGCCGCGATGATAATCATAGCGTTGTTTAATCCGAGCAACACCCGCCTGTTCTCGTTCGTCGAGTTCGGGTAAATTATCAACCCACTCACTGAAAAAGCGCTCATCATCCGCCTGTCGCAAATTACAGCGCACCCGCAGATCATTTAAGCTTTTTATAGTATCAGTAATCCCTACACCCGTAACCATCTGTTGCTGTCTATTTGTTAACCTTAGTTTAGCAAACTGTTCAGGATACCCAAGCCAGTGATACCGAATCCGGTTGACTCCATTGATAACCGCCGCGATCGCACCCCAATCAGGTAGGGGCGGGTTTAGGGATTAAATCAGTGGACATATCCCCAATAAAACAACAAAACCAGCCCATTCTCCACCACCCGCGATCGCTATTTTCTCTGCGATCGCACCCCAATCAGGTAGGGGCTTCCTTTAGGAATTAAATCGCTAGACACACCTCAAACAAGACAACGAAACCCGCCCTCTTCTTAACCGTAAGGGGTGGATTTTGAATTGAGGTTACCGGTTGGGTTTAGGGCGGGTTTTGTATGAAATGTATTGATTTTCCCGTTCATTGAGTCCCTAAACCCGCCCCTACATTTTAATTTTCCTGTCAACTGATTTCCTTCTGGCAATATCTAGGGTTGTATGACATTATTGAACCCTTTTATTACCCGATAGTAGAGACGTTGCATGTAATGTCTCTACACCGTATCCTGCAATCGCGCCACTAACTCCGCACGCGCCGATACATTCAGCTTACGGAACATCCGTTTCAGCGCCTGTTTTACTGAATTTTGAGTAATCCAAAGTTCAGCACCAATTTCCGCATTTGTCAACCCCCTAGCAACTAAATCAGCAATTTCCCGTTCCCGTGGGGTGAGGCGATTGGCGACGAGAGACTGGGATTTTTTGGCTTGCGATCGCAAAGTAGCCAGACGTGAGGATAAATGCAAGCATAATCCGGTTAAATCAGCCAAGTCTTTATAATCAAACGCAGGCGCGTCACTCGCGCGGGCAAAATACACCCCACCCATCAAACGCCCCCCACTAACAATCGGACCCATCATCACATGCTCGTGATCGTAGCGAGCATAACAATTCTGGTACAGTTCAGATTGTTTCCAAACCTCTGGAGAGAATATCAGTTGTTCATGGGCGGGAGCATGGTGTTCGATGACATAGCGTAACACCGGATCGACCTTTCGCGCCAACTTATTGTAATCGGCGACAAACCCCTCCGTATCCGCTCCCCCTTGTATTTGCACCTCAGCCGCGTGAGAGTCTTCGTTGAGCAGACACAGCCCCCAATACTGCGCCTGAAAATACTCCCCTAATTCGTCCATGATTTGCAGGCGAAGTTCCTGCTCATCACGAGCATCTGCGATCGCTTGGAAAAAACTGTGGAGAGAACGGTTCATCGTACTTGGTACGGTCATAATCTATCATTTTGAACGAATTGTTAAATAAGTCAGAATGGTTTAACCTGAACGCTTAGGAGAGTTCATTTTTTGATCGGGGTGAACAGTAATTACAGTATAGCGACATTATCTTGACGATAAATTTTTTATTTTGATAGAATTTGCCATTTTATATGCTACTCTAAAAAGGTACTACAACAGTAGAGTAGCTAGGAGCAATAAATCTACTCTTGATGATCTGACGGGCTTTGAGCGATAAAAGCCGTAGCCAATCATGACACCTCCAAGACAATTAATGATATCTCGGTTGAGTCGTACCGATAAACCTTTTTTTGTGCTGGATACGACTGACACAGCCAACTCATTGACCCAAAGGAGGAGTATTAATGAACATTCAAGCACTTGATATTAAAGTTGGCGATCATATCATTGCCTACTGCAAGAATAAGATGCAACCTTGTACGGTGAAACGGTTACTGGATTCCACCCCCAACACAATCACACTCAAAGTATCCACCTGTACCCGTGTCCATTATCGGGAATCAGCCTCTTGTGTGATTCAGTTTCACCGAGAGGCTGTGGTTGAAA
The DNA here is from genome assembly GCF_040223135.1 of Coleofasciculus sp. G3-WIS-01. Lineage (NCBI taxonomy): Bacteria > Bacillati > Cyanobacteriota > Cyanophyceae > Coleofasciculales > Coleofasciculaceae > Coleofasciculus > Coleofasciculus sp. G3-WIS-01. Next base: position 64,761 of record NZ_JAVJZI010000184.1, on the reverse strand, counting down.
TGGCTAGCTTAAACAGAAGTTTATCCAAGACGATTTAACAGGAAGCTTACCAGGAAAAGATTGCAAGTATGGAGATGAAATTATAAATTCTCGATCGGCTTGGCAATTACCAAAAACTATCCTGATGAGTGGAAAAAAATTGAAAGAAACTAATTGAAATGACAATCAAAAAAGAAACGGCTTTAATTTACTGCGAAAATCAATTTAGTTTAGCAGACGGCAAAACTGCCGCTGGGTTGGTTCGACACTCTGAACTGTATACAATTGTTGGGGTGATTGATAGTTCACGAGCAGGTAAAGACGCAGGGGAAGAATTAGGGCAAGAAAAGAATGGTATACCCATTTTTGCTAATTTAAATGAAGCATTAATTAACCTTTCAGAGGTTCCCAACTGTTACATTTATGGTAAAGCTCCTTTAAATGCCTTTATATCCCAGGCAGAACGGTTTCTTATCTTAGAAGCCATGGAAAAAGGAATGGATATCATTAACGGTCTTCATCAGTTTTTCTCTGAAGATCAAGAGTTTACCCAGATGGCTTCCCAGAATAATATCCAAATTAAAGATATCAGAAAACCTCCACAATTACAAGATTTGCACGTCTTTACGGGTCAACTCTCTAAAATTAATGTTCCTGTAATCGCCATACTAGGTACAGATTGTGCTTGCGGCAAAATGACAACCGCAATAGAACTCAACAAGTCCCTCAAGACTCTCGGCATAAAATCAGTATTGGTAGCGACGGGTCAAACTGGTTTGATGCAGGGAGCAATGTATGGCATATCGATTGATGCTCTGGTTTCCCAATTTGTGATTGGTGAAATAGAAAACTCTATTATTCAAGCCTTTGACAACGAACGTCCCGACATCATTTTAGTTGAGGGACAGAGTGCCGTTAGTCATCCCGCTTTTATGGGTTCTCTCGGCATCTTGAAAGGAAGTATGCCCGATGGTGTTATCCTTCAACATCCACCAGCTAGGAAATTTCGGTGCGATTTTCCTCATTTGCCAATGCCAACTGTTGAGAGCGAAATTAAACTGATTGAAGCGATTTCTCAAGCTAAAGTTATGGCGATTGCATTAAGCCATGAAAACCTAGCAGATGAAGAGATTTTGACAATCATAGAGGATTATGAGAGGCAGTTTCAATTGCCGACAATGGATGTCTTAAATCATGGATGCCAAAAAATCATTCAAGCCTTAGGTGATCATTTTCCCAACCTGAATCAAATCATCAAGCGGAAGACTTTAGAAAAAATGCCTGTATTGGGAATGAGGTAGACGTAATCGTCTGGAAATAATCAATGAAATTGTTTATGCCAAGGATAGAAATTTCCCTATCTAAAATACGGGACAATGCCCGAATGCTATGTGAACTTTATGGGCAAAGAGGAATTTCATTGATGGGAGTTTCCAAAGCAGTGCTAGGAGAACCTTCTATTGTCGAGGCAATGATTCAAGGTGGAGTCAGATTTATTGCTGACTCTCGCATTGAAAACATTCAAAAAATGAAAAATGCTGGGATATCCACTCAGTTTGTGCTTCTACGCACTCCTTTAAGTCAGGCTGAAGCTGTAGTTACAAGTGTAGACATTAGTCTAAACACTGAAATCGAGACGATTAAGCAACTTTCCTATTATGCAAAACTACATAATAGAAATCATCAAATAATTGTGATGGTAGAGTTGGGAGATCTGCGGGAAGGGGTACTTCCTGGTGATCTTTCTCAATTTATCAGAAAAATTCTTTCTCTATCCCATATAAAAATTGTTGGTATTGGCTGCAATTTGGCTTGTTATGGTGGAGTAAAGCCAGACAATAAAAACATGCATAAATTGTCTGAGCTGGTTGATGGCATCAAAAAAGAATTTCAGATTGATTTGGAAATAATATCCGGCGGTAATTCGGCTAATTATGAATGGTATAAATCTGCTCAATATATCGGCAATATCAACAATCTTCGCTTGGGTGAATCCATCTTTTTAGGTTGCGAAACTGTGAACCGGAAAGCGATTCCAGGTTTACACACAGAGGCATTCAAACTCGTTGCCGAAGTTATTGAGTCCAAGACAAAGCCCTCCATACCATTTGGCGAGATCTGTCAAGATGCTTTTGGAAACGTTCCTAGTTTCTCAGATCGAGGAATTAGCCAGAGAGTGATTATTGCTTTGGGAAGGCAGGACGTTCTGGTATCTAGCTTGAAATCGAAGAAAAAGCTAGAAATACTAGGAGCTAGCAGTGATCATATTATTCTCGACGGCAAGAACCACAACTTACAAGTTGGAGATGAAGTGAATTTTAACCTGGATTACGGGGGTCTTCTGTCCGCGATGACTTCTCCTTTTATTAGAAAGCAATTTATCCTGACAACTGAAGCTATAATTCCTGTGGTTAAAACGTTAAAAGTTGTCTCACCTATAAATTAGAAGTTGTAAGTCAATAAACGAGGTTGATGTTAAAATCTTTGCCGTTTAACTCACATCTTGCACCACCTAAATCGCGAGGGGAATCTTGCTTCAACCTTCACGAAGTGGAGGTAAGCCGTAGGGGAAGAGCGGGAAATACGAGGGCGTTTAGCCTAAGTATTTCCAGTTATTTCCCGCTAGTTGGTATAATGGTAGCCATGAAACAAGTCCTCACGATAGTCGTAAAGCTTCAACCCTCCCCTGAGCAGGTGGCCTTCTTAGAGGCAACCCTTCAGGCGTTTGCGGATGCTTGCAACTACGTCAACGGACATACAGATCCAAAACTGACCAACAAAATTGCTATTCAATCTTTGACTTATCAAACCATCAAAAGCCAATTCAATTTGGTAGCAAATATGGCAGTCAGAGCTTGTGCAAGAGTAGCGGCTAACCGAAAGGTAGCCTTTTCAAAAGGCAAGCCTGTTAAAAAGTTTGCCCCAGGCAGTATGGACTGCGATAAGGACTTGTTTCGACTTCGTTCACACGACTGGACGGTAAGCCTTGCTACTGTTCGCGGTAGAGAGCGAGTTAAATTGAACCCAGGTAACTACCAAAAAGGAAAACTCAAAGGAAGGAGTTCAACTTCAGCACAACTATGCAAACACCGTGACGGTCAGTTCTACCTACATATTCAGATAAAGGACACCCCTCCAGACCCAAAAAACACCGACAAGGTAATTGGTATCGACTTAGGACGTCGCGACATTGCCGTTACTTCAGAAGATGAAAGGTGGGACGGTAAGCCTATTCAGTCGGTGCGAGATAGATTCAGCCAAGTAAGAGCATCTCTCCAGAAAAAAGCCTCGAAAGGCACGAGAACAACTCGACGTAGATGTCGAGAAGTTTTGAAACGGTTGTCGGGGAGGGAGAGGCGTTACCAGCAGTGGCTCAACCACAACATTTCCAAGTTAGTGGTCAAACGAGCAGTTGAGTTAAGTGCCTCAATTGCTATAGAAGACTTAACAGGCATAAGGGAAAGAACTAACCAACAACCAAGAAACAAGACTGAGCGAAGACGCTCAAATTCGTGGGCATTTTATCAGTTGCGAACATTTATCGAATATAAAGCGCTTGGTGCTGGCGTTAAAGTTACCCCTATTCCCCCTGCTTATACTTCCCAAATGTGTCACAAGTGCCTGCATATTCATCCGGCAAAAGGAAAGTCTTACCGTAGCAGCAAGACATTCAGGTGTGGTCACTGTGGCTGGCATGGGGATGCCGATTTCAACGGAGCCAATAATATTGCACTTGTGGGGCTGTTTATAAACCAGCCTGGAGGCACGGGGTTATCGTGCAAGTTAAACAGAACGGAGAGATACGTTCAGCTTAACTGGTTTGATAGCTTCAGGGCTACTGAAAACCCAGACCTCCGCAATAGCAGGTCTGGGTAGTTTATTCACTATTTTTCCCTGCTCCCCAGTGGCGTAGTTGACGCCGACTGTACCCACTTGGGGTCTATACAGGCTAGATAGTCCCGACTATGCTAGTTTACAGCAACTAAAATGATAGGAGAGGCAGATGGTTGGAGTTCAAACATCAGCTCGTGATTTTTTTCGGGCGGCGTATGAAAACCGCTACACCTGGGATAACAACTTCCCCGGTTACACCGCAGATGTGACATTTAAACAAGATGATCAGGTTGTTACAGGTAAGGTTCGGGTTAACCCGGATATGAAAGCAGAAGTCTTCGATGTTGAAGATGAACAAGCCAAGCAAGCGATTCACTCTCAACTCTGGGAAACCGCGATTCACCGGGTTCGCCGTTCCTTTGAAGACACCCACGGGAAGAACACTTTCTCCTTCGGGGATACCGATGAGACGGGTGCTGTGGAACTGTTAATGGGTGGTAAAGCAGAAGGCGATCGCTATAAAATCCGTGATAATGAAGTAACTCATGTCCACCGTCATATTCACGGTGTTGTCGTCACTATTAACACCTTTAGTTCCCACAACACGGGTGAAGGTTATCTTTCTCACAGTTATGACTCCGTCTACCATGACCCCAAAACCGGTGAACAAAAGGGCGGTAAAAGTGTTTTTGAAGATAATTACGAAAAAGTGGGCGACTATTTTATCCTAACCCAGCGGATTATTCGTACAGAAACCGATGGAAAAGAGTCCGTTCAGGAGTTTAACTTCTCGAATGTCAAACTTCTGTAAATGGTGAATAATCCCCTCATTTTTCCTGAGTCCGCCTAGGCGGACTTTGTTTGTTTAGCCTCGATTTTAGCCCTTCGAGTTACCGGTTCCCTCCCCTTCTCAAGGGGAGAGTTAGGATGGGGTTCCGTCTCAATGCTTTGGAGATTTTTGATCTAAACTTACATAGGAACTCAACTTGTCCATCCTCTATACCAAAGATTTCGCTAATATCAATAGAAAATGAGAATTATGAATCAATTTAAGAAGCAGAAGGTCTGCATTGTCACCGGTGGAAACTCAGGTGTAGGCTTGATGAGTGCTGTTGGTCTAGCCCAATTCGGTCATCATGTATTTATCGCTTGTCGCTGTGCAAGCAAAGCCGAGAAAGCTGTCAATTATATTCGCTCATCTACCGGAAATCTAAATGTTGAGTTTCTACCACTCGATTTAGCATCCCTCGATTCGGTTCGCACATTTGCGAAACTTTTTCAGGAACGGCATCTGCCACTTCATATATTAGTGAATAATGCGGGTGTATTCAACGCCAGAGGCACAACTCAAGAAGGGTTTGAACTCATTTTTGGGATTAACTATCTCGGACACTTTCTACTGACAAACTTGTTGCTGGAAACGCTTCAACATTCAGCGCCCAGTCGAATTATCATGGTTTCCTCTGACTTGGCATTACGCCCCACTTCTATCAAATGGGAGCGCTTTGTCAGGAAGACGCCATTAAATTTCCTGGAACTGTACGCCCTGTCCAAACTGTGCTTATTGGTACTGACTAAGGAATTGGAGCGACGCTTAGAGAATACCAACGTAACTGTTAATGCGATTCATCCCGGATTTGTGCAATCTAATATAACATTACCCCATCGCTTAAGCAAGTATTTAGGCATAGGTATTTCACCTCAGGAAAGTGCTTCGGGTTTGCTGACTTTGGCAAACTCTTCTGCTTTTGCCGACGTGAAGGGTAAGTTTTTTGACTACAAACAGAACGAAATCGAACTTCCTGATCTGGCAAAAGATACTGAACTAGCTCAAAAGTTATGGGAACAGAGTTGTTTGTGGACAGGGTATAACCGATACAATCCAACAACGACCCCAAAACATGATAATGCTGCTGGAGTGTTGAGACCCTATTCTCTTGCCTTGAGTCCCACTGAAGTTGCTTCTATTACCAAGACTGTTGTTGAAACTGTGTTGCCTAAAGCACCGAAACATTTTTTTCATCATCTTATACGCTTTTTATTTACAGGCAAGTTTGGAGCTATTTTTTTGCTTTTAAACCAAGTCCGAAAGAAAGAATTTTACATGGAAAGACATCTTGATTCGGATGCTGTTTGGTCTATCTGTCAGGATAAGAATTTACAACAGAAGTTAAAAGAGTATTTGGGTGAAGATTTGGTGTTGTGGCGTTCTGAAATTTGGGTTAATTATCCCTCTCAACAACTGATTCCTTTTTGGCATCAAGATTCCTATCCTAATTTGCTTCAAGGGGAAGGCAAAACTATCAATGTCTACATTGCGCTAACAGAGGTTAATGAATGGAATGGGTTTGAGTATATCCCTAATTCTCAACTCACTCCGGATGTCTCTGTGAAAATAAAAGACCCTTTTAGTGGCAATTGCTTGTTTGATTTGACAGAAGACTTAGAACAGCAAGCCGTTCCTGTGGTTTTGCGTCCTGGAGAATTTGTTTTATTTACCAATCAACTCATGCATCGTTCGGTTCGCAATACCAGTGGTCAAGTTCGGCTAGCGCTTACCCTGAGGCTTACTGAACCCTGTGTTCATATCGTGCCAAACTATACTCCTGTTTACCATAAGCCTGTCTTGTTATGAGTCCTTTAACATGAAACCACCTAGATGCAACACTAAGATTGAAGTATACAGAAACTTTTAGGGCTGGGGACTATGAAACGCATCGTCTTAATTGCTGGGTTTGAATCATTCAACGCCGACTTGTATCGCCAAGCGGCTGATTGGGCGACTAAACGCTGTCCAGACTTAGATATTCGCGTATTTAGCGACCAATCCTTGAGCACAGAACCGGATATCGTCACCGCCGCCCTCCAGGATGCGGATGTCTTCTTCGCAAGTCTGCTGTTTGATTATGACCAAGTATTATGGCTGCGGGAGAGAACTCAACATATCCCCATCCGCCTTGTCTTTGAATCCGCCCTAGAATTAATGAGTTTGACTCAGCTAGGGGCGTTTAAAATTGGTGATAAGCCCAAAGGAATGCCCAAGCCGATTAAGTTTATTCTGGATAAATTTAGCAATGGACGAGAAGAAGATAAACTGGCGGGTTATATCAGCTTTTTGAAGACAGGTCCTAAGCTGCTGAAATATATTCCGGCGAAAAAAGTTCAGGATTTACGCAACTGGCTGATTATCTACGGTTATTGGAATGCTGGCGGTTCCGAAAACGTCGCTTCAATGTTTTGGGTACTCGCTGAAAAATATTTGGGATTACAAGTTGGAGACATTCCACCCCCAGTCGAAACCCCAAATATGGGTTTATTACATCCCGATTATGACGGGTATTTTACCTCGCCACGGCAGTATCTGGAGTGGTATCGGCAGAATCAAAATAACTCTTCCTCTTCATCTCCCTTTGAATCCCCCTCCCGTCCCCCTTTGAAAGGGGGAAGCCAGCAGATGCTTCGCTTTTTTGGCACAGAAGGGGGAGCCTCAAAGCCTCTCTCCTTGCAGGAGAGAGGTTTGGAGAGAGGTTTCCCCGATCCCGTGAAAAGTAAGGGGGAAACTAGCGGAGGCTTCGCTTCGATTTCTCCTGGGAACTGGGGGGGATCTCTTCCCGTTGTCGGTATTCTCCTCTACCGCAAGCATGTTGTCTCTAAACAACCGTATATTCCTCAATTGATTCGCCAGTTTGAGAATGCTGGATTAATCCCCGTTCCTATCTTTATTAATGGTGTGGAAGGACATGTGGCGGTGCGAGACTGGCTGACATCAGTGGATGAAACTGCCCGACGAAAATTGGGTACAATTGACACACCTTCTTTATCCAAAGAAGCTGTAGAAGTTGACGCCATTGTTTCTACAATTGGCTTTCCATTAGTCGGAGGACCGGCCGGTTCTATGGAAGCAGGGCGTCAAGTGGAGGTGGCAAAACGCATCCTCACGGCGAAAAATGTTCCCTATATTGTCGCCGCACCTTTACTGATTCAGGATATTCACTCTTGGACGCGACAAGGAATTGGCGGCTTGCAATCGGTGGTATTATATGCATTACCGGAATTAGATGGGGCAATTGACACGGTTCCCTTGGGGGGATTGGTGGGAGAGGATATTTATCTGATTCCCGAACGAGTCAAACGCCTGACTGGGCGTCTGAAGCGTTGGATTGAACTGAGAAAGACACCCGCCTCAGAACGGAAAATTGCCATCATTCTCTATGGTTTCCCGCCCGGATATGGGGCGACAGGAACAGCAGCTTTACTCAATGTACCGCGATCGCTCCTGAAAGTCCTCCACGCCCTAAAGCAGCAAGGCTATACTGTTGGCGAGTTACCTGACGATGGCGAAGAACTTATCCGTCGGGTTAAAGAAGCCGATGAAGCGATTAGTCATGATGATTTAACGCCAAACTCCGTCAACGTTAAAACCCTAGAAAAATGGCTCGGCTACCTCTTCACCACTCGCATCGAAAAGCAGTGGAAATCCCTCACCGGAACCGGAATTAAAACCTACGGGGATGACTTCCAAATTGGCGGAATTCAATTAGGAAATATTTGGATAGGCGTACAACCCCCCTTAGGTATTTCAGGTGACCCGATGCGGTTAATGTTTGAACGAGATATGACCCCTCATCCTCAATATGCCGCCTTCTATAAATGGCTACAACATGAGTTTAAACCTCATGCAGTGGTTCACTTTGGCATGCATGGCACCGTGGAATGGTTACCGGGTTCTCCTTTAGGCAATACGGGTTATTCCTGGTCAGATATTTTGCTGGGTGATATCCCCAATCTCTATATATATGCTGCCAATAATCCCTCAGAATCTATTTTAGCAAAACGGCGCGGATATGGCGTACTGATTTCCCATAATGTACCCCCTTATGGTCGAGCGGGATTATATAAAGAATTACTCGCGTTGCGAGATTTAATTGCTGAGTATCGGGAAGACCCGGAAAAGAATTATGCCCTGAAACCTGACATTTGTCAGAAAATTGTGGACAGTGGCTTAGACGCCGATTGTCCCTTTGATGAAGCTAAAAAATTAGGCATTCCTTTCACACCAGATAATGTGCGCTTGTTCAGTGCTGATGCATTTAATCATTATCTGGTCAAGTTGTATGAATACTTACAAGTCGTAGAACAACGCCTATTTTCATCCGGATTACATACTTTGGGAGAACCCCCGAACTCAGAAGCGTTGGCTAGCTATTTAAACGCTTATTTTGGCGATAATGGTGCAGCGGATTTAAATAAGGAGGTAATAGATAAAATAGGAGATGCTCAAACCACTCAATCATCGGCGACATCTCTGGTTAAGGATAAAAATGGCAATTCAGAATCCATTGCCACTGAAATAGAATCTATTGCCCATTTATTACGGCAAAACACGGATGAACTGACCAACCTATTACGGGGATTAAATGGAGAATACATTCCCCCAGCACCGGGTGGCGACTTATTACGAGATGGTGTAGGCGTATTACCTACAGGACGAAATATTCATGCCTTAGACCCCTATCGGATGCCCTCACCAGGGGCATATCAGCGAGGACGAGAAATTGCCCAAAAAATTATCGCCCAACATATTCAAGAACAGGGAGACTATCCGGAAACTGTGGCGGTTATGTTATGGGGATTAGATGCGATTAAAACCAAAGGTGAATCCTTAGGAATCCTACTCGAATTAGTGGGCGCTGAACCGATTAAAGAAGGAACGGGACGAATTGTCCGCTATGAGTTAAAACCCTTAGCAGACGTGGGACATCCCAGAATTGATGTATTGGCAAATCTATCAGGTATTTTCCGGGATAGTTTTGTGAATATTATTGAATTACTGGATGATTTATTTAAGCGGGCGGCGGCGGCTGAGGAACCGGAAGACCAGAATTTTATCCGTAAACATGCTTTAGCCTTACAAGCACAAGGAATCCAGAATAATTCCGCCCGATTATTTTCTAACCCGGCTGGTGATTTTGGTTCCTTAGTCAATGACCAAGTGACGGATGGAAACTGGGAATCGGGAGAGGAATTAGGCAAAACTTGGGAAAGTCGCAATTCATTTAGTTATGGGCGTCAAGATAAAGGACAAGCGCGTCCAGAAGTTCTGACTCAGCTATTAAAAACAACGAGCCAGGTAGTTCAGGAAATTGACTCCGTGGAATACGGTTTAACCGATATTCAGGAATATTATGCCAATACTGGGGGATTGAAAAAAGCGGCTGAGAAAAAACGGGGGAAGAAAGTGAGTGCCAGTTTTGTGGAAAGCTTTTCTAAAGATACAACCCCGCGCAAATTAGATGACTTACTGCGGTTAGAATATCGCACTAAGTTACTGAATCCTAAATGGGCAGAAGCGATGGCGAGTCAGGGTTCAGGTGGTGCTTATGAAATCTCCCAACGGATGACAGCGTTAATTGGTTGGGGTGGAACCGCAGATTTTACAGATGATTGGGTGTATGATCAAGCAGCAGATACCTATGCCTTAGATGCAGAAATGGCAGAGAGGTTAAGACAGGCAAATCCTGAGGCATTTCGGAATATTGTCGCCCGGATGTTGGAGGCAAATGGACGAGGATTTTGGCAAGCGAGTGAGGAAAAGTTACAGAAGTTGCAGGCGTTGTATGAGTTGACGGATGAGGAATTAGAGGGGGTGACGGTTTAATTGTGTCCACCTACTTTAAAGTACAATATTTACGGACAATTAAAGATTTACTGAGTGCCAGTAAATTTGCCTCGATAGGTATAAAATACAACAAAAATAATAGAAAGATGTCGATTATAACTCGCTTCCTCCGCTTACCCCGCTTCCGAATAGTCGTATTCGTTTTACTGACTTTAGCTTTAACCTTGGGGTTAGCCATAAAATTACCAGTTAAGGTACAAGCCCAGTCCGAATCTCCGCCACTTAGTAGCCTGATTCCTGAGCAATGGGAAGTTGTACCTGCGACTGATTCAAACAATGATGTTCGTCTCGATTATCGACAAGGCGTAGGACCGTGTGGTGGTTGCGTTTTCCCTCGCGGAACTCCTGCGACAACCTTAGTTCCGCTATCTGGAATCGGTAAAACAGTTGCCGAGTATCCAACTTTATTTGGGTATATACCCCAGGCAAACGCTTGGGGAATAGAACTTAGGTTGAAGGATGCCAGTAATCAAGAAGTTTACTCGACTAAGTATGCCTTTACTCATTACACAGAAGAAAATTCCGATGGTGATGAAGTCCAAATAGCAGTAGGCACTCCTGGTATCATCAGCTTAACGCTTCCTGGCGGGGCTACCCGTCCTCCACTACTTCCTCCCTTAGAAATTGGTCAACAATATCGCTGGACTTTACGAATATTATGTCAGCGGGATGATCCCTCAGGTGATATTTATATAGATGGAGCTATTGAACGAGTCCAACTTAATTCAATAGATAAACGTTTTCTAGCACAGGCGACTCCGGAAGAACGTTTGGCTTTCTACACTAAAGAACGAATTTGGTACGAGACTGTAGATACTTTAATCGAACTACGGCGTGAACGTCCCGATGATCAAGATGTAGCCGATGCCTGGAACAAATTGCTTAAATCAGTCGAGTTGGAAGCGTATACCTTTCTATCTGCACTTAGCTAAACTCAAGAACGCATAAAACTAACAAATAGTCGATTAAGCAAAATGGATTAACATTGTAGGGGCGCACCGACGTGCGCCCTTTATTAGGGCTTGCTGCATCAGTCTAAAAACCTGAGTCGGGGCGGGTTTAGTTACATCTGGGTGCAACCGAAAAGATAGTGGTGAAACCCGCCCCTACACTATTCACACTCATGTTGCACCAAAATATAGCAATCGCCATAGCGGTTAGGACGCATCTTATGGTAGAGACGTTGCATGCAACGTCTCTACAACAGTTCGTTTGTCCTAATCGATGTGTCTACTGCTATACCATGAAAAGTCAGTTCTGCGTCTCCCCATCTTCCCAATCTTCCCCTCACCACAACACTAATTCAGCAATCTCTATTTAATCCTTGCCACAACACGCACAGTTTCAACAGGTAACGACAACACTTCAGCGATTTGTTCTACACTCAAACCCATTGCCAATAGCTTCGGGATAGCCTCTCGTTGCGCCTGTTCTGCTTGTTCGGCTCGTTGTCGCTCTTGTTCAGCCCGTTGTCCCTCTTGTTCGGCTCGTTGTCGCTCTTGTTCAGCTCGTTGTCGCTCCAACTTTCGATACTCAATACTTTCTAAATAAGTAACAAATCGCTCACCATCGGGTCGATATAACTGTAACTCTCCGTCTACGACTTCAAATCGAATTCCCAGACGGGGACTTACCCAGCCTAACATCTGGGGAATGGGTTGTAAGAGTTCGACTTCCCTGTCCCGTCGCCATCCTTTGAGGATACCTTTGTCCGGATTGAAGAGATAATATTCCTCTACGCCATAGCGTTCGTAAAATCGCCGCTTGGCTCCTTCTAATTCTTGCCGGGTATTGCTTTTAGAGACAATCTCGAAGACAACTTGGGGAGGAATATTTTCTTCTTCCCATTGCTTATAGGAACGTCTATCTCCCTTGGGGCGTCCCATAACCACCATCACATCCGGAGCTTGTCTAATCCAAGGTTCCCCTTCCACCGGATACCAGAACAAATCTCCAGCAACAAAAACTTTAGGATTGTCAATAAACAGCGCATCAATGCCACCTTGAATCGTGACAATTAGGCGAAATTGGATGGTATTATCTGCCAAGGGTTGACCGTCACTTTCGGGATAGATGATGGGAACCGAGGTGGAGAGGGACATAGAAACAGTAGGTACGCGCATCTGTTGTCACTGTAGCATGGCTGGTCATTTCCTCAAGTAATTTCTTTTTGCCGTCTCTCTGCCTTGGAGCATTGGAGCCTTCTATTATAGAATCTAAGCGTTCAGCCCTTAGGACAAACAAAATGACGATAATTAGCCCAAAGGTTGAGGTATGTTAGAAATTCTAGGCGAAGCGGCGAGACGAATGTCAGATGATTTCCGTCAAGCACATCCGGAAATCCCCTGGAGTGATATTATCGGACAACGGAATGTCATTGCTCATCAATATGATAATATTGAGTTAGAACAGCTTTGGTCTGTAGTGACTTCCGATATTGCAACGCTGATTACTCAATTGGAACCGTTGATCTCATCTTTAACACCAGAGATAAAATAGTCATAAAATAGTCATTATTTCCTAGGAAAATACTGCTCAATTATATCGGAGGACTATCACTTGCCCGATACTTATGATAGACGTTGCCAGCTTGGTGCTTCTCGGCGTCGGTTTGAAGATGCTCAAGTGTTACATAACCAAGGGCGTTGGACAGGTTCTATTTACTTGGGAGGCTATGCCATTGAATGCTCTCTCAAATCTCTTATTTGTGACTGCGAGGGAAAAACTAACTTTAAAGAGACTCGTGTATTTAAACAGGGACTATCTGGTTCAGAATTACATAGTCTGAGTAAGTTGTTGGAAAAAGTACCTCCATTACAACGTGCGATAGAATTAGATCGTACTAATCATTATCGAGATGCCTGGAATACAGTTTCATCCATCTGGCGTAACGATTCATTACGCTATTCTGAGAAAATGGGAGATGAGAAGGAGAGTCAACGCTTTATCCAAGCTGTAACCTTATTACATCGGTTTATATTAGATCAACAAAGGGAAACATCATGACCCATTCAACTCAATTTTATCAACAGATTGAAGAGCATCTTATTAAAAATTTAAAGCTTGAAGATCCCGATGCCCAGGTAAAAATAAAGCCAACTTCACTAGGATGGCTGAAAATTAGAGTTATGACTCATTTGTTTGCCAACCATCCCTTAGAATGGCGCGAACAAAAAATTGATTCTTTTTTAGAGGCTATTAATACTGATTTGGGTCAATACCCCATTGCTGGCTATGAGTTGTTAACTCCCCAAGAAGCAACAGAAAAACCTTCAGATACTATCCAATTACCACTGTGGTCAGACATTTTAATGGCTCCAGAATCTGACCAACCGATTCAGATCGATGAAGATAGTCCTAAGCGTCCTTTGATTGTTACTTTTTACTCATTCAAGGGAGGTGTAGGACGTTCTACTGCTCTCGGCTTAGTCGCCAGTATATTGGCAAGGCGTAATCGTCGAGTTGTTATGGTCGATTTTGACCTAGAAGCCCCAGGAATTTCGATTATGTTTCGCTCAGATACAGAAACGTTCAATGGAGAAATATACGGGGTACTGGATTACTTGCACCAACGCTATTTGACTCCTGATCAGAATATTCCTCCCATTGAGAGTTGTGTCTATCCCATCAACTTACCCACTCGTGGTGAACTGTTTTTAGTACCAGTGGGAGAGTATAATGAAAATTATATTCATCGGTTAGCTGATCTAGATCGGCACACTTTTGAAAAATTCTATCAAGGTGAAAGGAATCCAGTTAATCAGCTTATGGAAGATATCAAAACTCAGTTAAACCCAGATGTCATTTTGATTGATGCACGTCCTGGATTTAATGATACCAGTGCGATCGCACTTTTTGATCTCGCTGATACGGGTATCCTGTGCTTTTCACCCACAGACCAGAGTTTTGAAGGATTACGCTGGGTTGTGAAAGGGGTGCGGAAACACCGTGACTATAAAGGAAAACCTGATCTTCGCTTTCTGCTTACGCCTATGCCTCTAGTTGCACCAGAACAGCGTCAAACTTGGATCACTAGGGTTGAAGATTGGATTGAGGAAAACTGGGGTTTACCGAGTGAAATGACTGTGGGAGAACTTTACTATGAAATTCCCTATAATCCGAGCATTACAATTTCATCCAGTTTAATTGATATTTCTAGAAATTTACTGAATAATTATTTGCCAATTGCTGATGCTATTGATGCAAGTCTACCTGATGTAAAGCCTGAACTAGAAAAAGATGAAACTTCAGAAAAACGTGAAGATATTTTAAATGAATTAAGCTTTGATGCAGCAACCGCCCAAGAAATAGAGGCAGATAATATACCAAATATATTTCACCGCACTGAAGATTTTCCAAAATTTTTGAGCAACAAAAACTGGTTAATTCAGGGGGCTAAGGGGACTGGAAAAAGTTTGCTGTTTCGTCTGTTTGTCGAACAAGCCCAAAAAGCGAAAGAATTAGCCCATTCTGAGGTTAATTTAAGCAATGTTAAGTTTTTAGCCGCCCATGGTCAACCGAGATTACCTGGACCCATCCTAGAAAGTAATGATTTGGCGAGTTATGAGCAACAAGTGGGTGAGCATAGTTGGTCAATTTTTTGGCTAAACTATGCTCTGTTGCAACTGTGTTATTCTATACCAGAAATACGTTCACTCCCTGAATTAGATCAACAGTTAGTTGAATTAGTAGATCAAGACAACCCTCCCCATTCTCCAATCGTTGAGTGGTTAGTCCATCGAACTCAATCTCCACAAGCTGGGTCGCAAGCGGCTGATGAATTACGAGCGATTGACCGCTGGTTGCAAAAGAATAAAGAGGTCGTATGGCTGCTTTATGATGAGTTAGATGCTGGTTTTGGTTCGACTAAAAAAGACTATGTTCGTCGCAAACAAGCACTTGAAGCGTTACTGGCTTGGTGGCTGGAGAGTGGGACAAGTCTCAGATGTATTGTCCCTAAAATATTTTTACGGGAAGATATTTGGAATCAACTTAACTTTACCAACAAAGGGCATTACACTGGGCGATCACTCCAACTCCGTTGGGATGAGGCTGACCTCTGGAGACTTGTGCTACGCCAAGCCTTAACCAGTTCGGCTACTCTCAGCGAATTTTTGGAGCAAAAATTGGGGGTAACAGTGGAACGACTAAATGCCATTGAGCTAGAACAACTTCGGACTAGCTTGTATCCTCTATGGGGTGAGCGGATGGGTCGGACGAAAAAAGCGTATACTTATAATTGGGTGCGGACTCGTATTGCTGACGGTCAAAAGAACTGTTTTCCTAGAAGTTTAGTATTGTTGTTACAAGAAGCAGTCAAACGGGAAAAAGATTTCTCTACAGAGTATAGTAAAGAGATAGTCTTGCGCCCCAAAGCTTTGATTGATTCTTTTCCCTATGTTTCAGAACAACGTGTTGATGAAGTCCGCAACGAGTATCCTGAACTTCAAGTCTATCTGGATAGATTACGAACTGAACGTTCTCCGATTGATGAAGAGAGACTAGGGGAAATTTGGAAACTGGAGGATAACGAATTAACGGAAACTATCAGGGATATGATAGAAGCTGGTATTCTCACAGAACGTTCTCGTCCCAATGATCCGCCGCCTCGTGTCTATGCGGTTGCTGAACTGTACCTGTATGGATTGAATATGGTTCGCAAAGGACAGCGTTAATATTGCTTAATTTGGCTAATCCCACACTTATGCGAAATAATGCAGGTGCAAACTCTAATCATCCACAAGATTGTGATGACTGCATTTTTATTCGTAACCGACTTAGACAACACCCTAATCGGCGATGACGCTGCCCTCAAGGAACTTAATCAGCACTTAGAGCAGCATCGCCAGGAACACGGGACTAAAATCGTGTATAGTACGGGGCGATCGCCTGCCCTCTACCGGAAACTGACGAGAGAAAAGTCCCTATTGTCACCGGATGCGCTGATTACCTCAGTTGGCACCGAAATTTGCTTCGATCCTCAGGAAGAAATCGTTGATCAAGAATGGGCGGATGTGCTGTCACAGGGGTGGAATCGGGACGCAGTTGTGGCTATAGCTGCCCACTATTCTGACTTAGTTCCTCAACCTGACACCGAACAGCGTCCGTTTAAAGCCAGTTATGTGCTAAGTGAAGAAATTTCCTCAGAACTTTTGCCCCGTCTTGAATCCTCTTTAAAAGAAAAAGGGTTAGATGTCAAGGTAATCTATAGTGGAGGTCAAGACTTAGACATTCTGCCTCAAAAGGGGGATAAAGGTTTAGCCTTACAATTCCTGCGGCAAAAATGGGACATGGACGCCACAAAAACAGTCGTCTGTGGTGATTCGGGCAATGATATCGCTCTATTTAGTGCTGGGGAAGAACGGGGTATTATTGTGGGAAATGCTAGACCCGAACTGCGTCAATGGTATGAGGAGAACAAAAAAGATTACCATTATTTCGCTCAGGCACATTATGCAGATGGTATATTAGAAGGTCTGTATCATTTTGGATTTCTGGCTTAGGAATTGGGGATAGGAGAAGAGGTAACAGGGAAGATCGCCAACAGTGTAGAGACGCGCCATGGTGTAGAGACGCGCCATGGCGACAGTGTAGAGACGCGCCATGGCGCGTCTCTACTGATGTAACGGTCAGTCTAAATTTGGATACTTATAATTAATGATTAGTTATCTCAAAGGAACAGTCGCGACGATTCAGAAAGGGAATGGGAATCGAGTTACTCTGATTTTAGAGGTTAACCAAATTGGGTATGAGGTGCAAATTACTCGACAGCTATCTCAAGAAGTTCAGATCGGATCGGAACAAGTGGTACAAGTCTTTACTCACCTGCAAATCCGGGAAGACCAACAAATCCTCTATGGCTTCGCATCCGCCGCAGAACGGGATTTATTTCGCCAGTTGGTGAGTGTGAGTGGTATTGGCGCACAATTAGCGATCGCGCTTATCGATACCCTGGGACTGCAAAATCTGGTTCAAGCCATTGTCACTGGGAATACTCGCGCCTTAGCCAAAACTCCTGGAGTGGGTAGCAAAACCGCTGAACGCATCGCCTTGGAACTGAAAACCAAGTTATCCGAATGGCGAAAATTCGCAGGTGTAGAAACGCCGACGAGTGCAACGGGACCCTCCCCCTCAATTTTAGAAGATGTGGAAATGACCCTATTAGCCCTAGGGTATGAAACCGCAGAAATTACGCAGGCGCTGAATGCGATCAGTCAGGATGCGCTGCTGGCGAAAAATCCCAACGCCGAGGAATGGATTCGACGCGCGATCGCATGGTTAAGTCAGTAGCTGCAGGAGTTATCCTTTCCGGTCAAATACCCTGTGCCGAATAGCTTATTTGACATCCTCACCACGCCCTAGGGGTTTGGTAACCAAACCCCTACTCAAGGATTCCAATTGCTGTTCGAGTTCGGTGATGCGATCGCGTAAAACCTGAAGCGCTGCTGCTTGTGTATCGGGAAGTTGCCCATGTTCTAACGGATCAATGCGTTTGCCCGACTGACGTACAATTCGCCCTGGTACTCCCACCACGGTGCAATCGGTGGGGACATCTCGCAACACGACGGAACCCGCCCCAATGCGAACATTATCGCCAATGTGGATATTCCCTAATACCTTTGCACCTGCACTCACCACCACATTCTTCCCTAATGTGGGATGGCGTTTGCCAGTTTCTTTACCTGTTCCCCCAAGCGTTGCGCCTTGGTAAATTAAACAGTAATCACCAACAATCGCGGTTTCACCAATTACCACGCCCATACCATGATCAATGAATACGCCCTTACCCATCACCGCCCCTGGATGAATTTCGATTCCGGTGAACAATCGCGCCAGTTGAGACATGAAGCGGGGAAGGAATGGCACTCCCTGACGATGCAGCCAATGGGCGAGGCGATGGCTAATCAGCGCCTGTAAGCCGGGATAGCAAACCAATACCTCTAACCGATTACGGGCGGCTGGATCACGTTCAAAGATAATCTGAAAGTCGGTTAAGAGGGTTTGCCAGCCTTGCTTGATCACCTGAAACGGCGTTCTGACTCTAGAGAGTGGGTGGGATACGGGAGATGATGGCGTCGATTTAACCGGGGTGGCAAGCTGCGATCGCGTCATTGGGCAATTTGTGGTGGACTGTAGCATTGCGTTCCCCCCTGGAACGGAGTTTATCTATACTTTTTTTGCTTATACCAGATGCATGATGGCTAACTTGAAAATCAGCCACGGGTTAGATTTATCCTCTAATTAATCATGTACTCAAGGCTCTAGGTTCTGATTTTATCGGCGTTTCAAAGTCCTGTAGGGATAAGGGTACTCGTATTTTTTGTCCAGGATACGAGTATTTTTGGGTCGAGGTTCTAGTATTTGTGGACTCAAAACATTACCATTAGTGATGATAGGTGATGAGAAAACAGGGAAATTATAAAAAAAATCGATAGAAATGCAGACTTATCCAAAAAATGCTAATTTAGATACAGAAGTTCGATTTAAGGTCAAACTGGAGATTAATCCGATAAGGGTTTTGAGTACAGCTTTGTACTCAAAAAAATAACCGAATAAAATTGGCTCAATCCGTCACTGCAATTGGCTTTGAGCTTGAGTACAAAAATCCTCGCGCCCCACCCCTTAAATACTTGCACCCCATCCCCAAAAAACTAGAACCCCTACCCCCAAAGAAATTTGAAATGCCCCTATCTTAAGACTTTAGGGTAATGAGTTCATACTTAATTAATCTAATAAATCTTAATCCGAATCGAACAAAGCATCATTTTTAAACAGAACTGCTATAAAAACCAATGTCGCCGGAATTAATGAAAGTATGAAGGATGACCGATCAAGTCCTTTATACTTAACTGTTTAATTATTGGCGTTGGGTTTAAAGGGTGCATTTATTTGCTAATTCCTTAGACAACCACCTGAAAACCACAAGGCGATTGGCGGACACCGGAGGAGGAAGGAATTCATGAAAATCAACAATCTGAAGATGAAATCAGAATACGACCTTAAACGACATCAGGAACTACAAACTGGCAAGGAGCAGTTTAAAGAATTCCTGCAAGCCACTCGAACGAGCCATACCTCCTCTATCGCCAATCGGACTAAAATCCGCGTCGCTGTTGCTAGTAAAGGGGGTGGCTTGGTTAATCAACACTTCGGTCATGCCAAAGAATTCGAGATTTACGAAGTCGATTGCGAACAAGCGCGTTGTATTGATCGTCGTCTGGTGACTCCCTATTGCCAAGGCGGTTATGGCGAAGCCGAGGTACTCGACAACATCATTCAAACGCTTTCTGATTGCCAAGCCGTATTGGTTTCCAAGATTGGTAACTGTCCCAAAGAACAATTGCAGGCAAAGGGAATTGAATGTGTTGAGGCGTATGACGTGATTGAAAACGTGGTGTTGGACTTCTATGAGCAATATCAAATGGTGTAGGGGTGGGTTTTATCGATAATGTTTGACAAAAACTTTGTCGGGGCGGGTTTACTCATATCTGGGTGCAACCTTGAATGATAGTAGTCAAACCCGCCCCTACATTAAATCCGCCATGATCAATCAAGCGAGACTGATGTTTTATAGGTAGACCTATGAGTGTAATTTATTTAGATAACAATGCCACCACCCGTGTAGATGAGGCTGTGCTGGAGGAGATGCTACCTTATCTGAGCGAATATTATGGAAATCCCTCCAGCATGCACACGTTTGGGGGACAATTATCCCGCAGTTTAGAGCAAGCACGAGAGAAAGTTGCGGCATTATTGGGCGCTCAACCAACAGAAATTATTTTTACCAGTTGCGGTACTGAAGGGGACAATGCTGCGATTCGCGCTGCTTTGATCACTCAACCGGAAAAGAAGCACATTGTTACCACGGCGGTGGAACATCCAGCGGTTTATAGTCTTTGTAAACGACTGGAAAAAGAAGGCTATCGGGTGACTTATTTACCTGTTAATGGCAAAGGGTTGATTGACCTCAAGCAACTTAAAGCCTCTCTCACCGACGACACAGCTTTGGTTTCGGTGATGTGCGCCAATAATGAAACGGGGACGATTTTCCCGATTGAACGGATTGGGCAAATTGTTAAAGAACGGGGCATTTTGTTCCACGTTGATGCGGTGCAGGCGGTGGGTAAAGTTCCCTTGAATATGAGCGAGAGCACTGTTGATTTTTTGGTTCTATCGGGTCATAAACTTCATGCGCCTAAAGGAATTGGTGTACTTTATGTTCGCAAAGGTGTGCGCTTCCGTCCTCTGTTAATTGGGGGGCACCAAGAACGGGGACGCCGAGGGGGTACGCCCAATGTTCCAGGAATTATTGGGCTGGGGAAAGCGGCGGAATTGGCAATCCAGCATGTCAGTGAAGAAGTAACCCAGGTGAAGGAATTACGCGATCGCTTGGAACAAGGATTACTGAGTCGGATTTCCGATTGTCAGCTTAATGGTCATCCGTCGATGCGGCTACCGAATACGACGAATATCGGTTTTAAGTACATTGAAGGCGAAGCGATTTTACTTTCCCTGGATCGCTTCGGTATCTGCGCCTCATCGGGTTCTGCTTGCACATCTGGATCATTAGAACCGTCTCATGTACTGCGGGCGATGGGACTACCTTATACCCTTCTCCATGGTTCGATTCGGTTTAGTTTGTCCCGATATACCACCTCGGCGGAAATTGATCGGGTGTTGGAAGTGATGCCACCAATTGTAGAACGTTTGCGAACGATTTCCCCCTTCAAGAATGAAGCGGACGAAGAACAAGGTTGGCTGCAGACAGCCAGGGAACAAAAGGGTAGAGGCGTTATGACGGTGCAATGAACAGAGGAGCAGGGGGAGCAGGGGAAGCAGGGGGAGCAGGGGAAGCAGGGGAAGATGTGGGAATTGTAGGGGCGGGTTTTACTACTAACGTTGGGTTATCACCTTGATATGACTAAACCCGCCCCAAAGGATTACAAGCATTCTGCGACATAAGACAACTGACGGGAGAATAAGCGATGTGGGACTACACTGACAAGGTAATGGATTTGTTTCATAATCCTCACAATATGGGCGCGATCGCGACTGAAGATTGTGGTACGACAGAAACGATCGCGGTTGGTGAGATTGGCAGTATTGTTTGTGGCGATGCGTTGCGCTTGTATCTGAGGATTGATACTACAACCGATACCATCCTAGAAGCCCGTTTTCAAACCTTTGGCTGTGCGAGTGCGATCGCGTCTTCCTCGGCGCTGACTGATCTGATTAAGGGGATGACGGTTGATGACGCTTTGCGACTGACGAATCGCCAGATTGCTAGCTATTTGGGTGGCTTACCTCAGGAGAAGATGCACTGTTCGGTGATGGGTCAAGAAGCCCTGGAAGCGGCGATTTCTAATTATAAAGGGGTTCCGGTTAGACCGGAGGAAGAGGACGAAAGTCCCCTGGTTTGTAGTTGCTTCGGTGTCAGTTCCGCCAAGATTAAGCGACTGATTCGGGAAAATTACCTCACCACCGCCGAAGAAGTTACCAACTACATTAAAGCCGGTGGGGGGTGTGGGTCTTGTTTAGCAGATATCGATGATCTGGTGATCGATGTTACTCAAGAACAGCAGAAATTAAATACAGCGGTATCGTTGTCATCTCCGATTCCTCAACCCTCCGTTGTCGCTGCTACTCCATCCGCTCCATCTACTTCCCCTAGAAATGCGGGCGAGGGAGGATCTAAAACTCCTAGCACACTCACGAACTTGCAAAAAATTACCTTGATTCAGCAGGTACTTGAGGCGGAAGTGCGTCCAACATTAGCCTATGACGGCGGCGATGTGGAGTTGTATGACGTAGAGGGCGATCTCGTCAAGGTGGTTCTCAAAGGATCGTGCGATGGCTGTCCCAGTGTGATGATTACACTCAAGATGGCGATCGAAAAGCGGCTTCAGGAACGAGTGTCTCCTACTCTTATTGTTGAAGCCGTTGTTTAAATTTAATGTGTAACTTTTGACTTCAGTTTCTGATTGAACAGGTTTTAACTTAACTCCGTGATAACCCTTGGTAAATTGCCAAGGTTTTTTTTGACCTATAACAGGTCAGATTGACTATACAAATATAGCAGTAGACACATCGATTAGGACAAAGGAACTGTTGTAGAGACGTTGCCTGCAACGTCTGGAACCAAATGATGTGTCCTCACCGCTATGGCGGTTGCTATAAGTAACATTTACCTTGATAAGCCTGAATTAAAAACAGTGTTAATGGTCACTATTTAATAATAAATAAAGATTTAAATCAATTGTCTATAAGCAATTAATTTATCGTTCACATAGAAAGATATAGACTTTGTTACAAACGGAAAAATACCGAATAAAAACTAAACCAATAAACTTCGGATTTTGTAGCAAAGCACACTTTTATAGCTTGAGTTGACTTCTATGATTAAATCATCAGGAAAACAAAAAAGGCTACCAGGATAAAAGTTCAATGTTTTCCTGATTAACTTGAAGCTTTCGGATATTTACATATAAAAATGTTGCCGAATTCACTTCAATTAAAAGTTAATTTTGTCGGTCGAAATAAAATCGATCCATCAAATAATTGATCCTAATGGAGGTCTGAAATGAGGAAGATTGCTATTTACGGTAAAGGTGGAATCGGTAAATCCACAACCACACAAAATACAGTGGCTGGACTTGTCGAACTGGGTCGCAAAATCATGATCGTTGGTTGTGACCCCAAAGCAGACTCTACTCGCTTGTTGCTCGGTGGTTTGCACCAAAAGAGTGTGTTAGATACCTTGCGCGAAGAAGGCGACGACGTCGATCTCGACGAAATCCGTAAAGAAGGATATGGCAAAACCCTCTGCGTAGAATCCGGTGGTCCAGAACCGGGCGTAGGCTGTGCGGGTCGAGGCATCATCACCTCAATTAGTATGCTCGAACAACTCGGCGCTTATGACGAAAGTGAAGGTCTTGACTATGCCTTCTACGACGTATTAGGCGACGTAGTTTGCGGCGGTTTCGCCATGCCAATTCGGGAAGGTAAAGCCCAAGAAATTTACATCGTTACCTCTGGCGAAATGATGGCAATGTATGCCGCCAATAACATCTGCCGAGGCATTCAAAAATACGCTGAATCTGGCGGTGTTCGTTTAGGCGGTTTGATTTGCAACAGCCGTAAAGTTGATCTGGAAGCTGAACTTATCGAAGCATTGGCTGAATCCCTCGGCACTCAGATGATTTATTTCTTGCCCCGCGACAATATGGTTCAACGGGCAGAACTTAACCGCAAGACGGTGATTGAATATGACCCCGATTGCGAGCAAGCCGGTCATTATCGCAGCTTAGCTAAAGCGATTGACGAGAATACTAATCACGTCATCCCAACACCCATGAAGAATGACGAGTTGGAAAAACTACTTGTTAAGTTCGGCTTGTACGGTTAAAGATGCAGTGTGTGTTGTAGGTGGAAGGTTATAAAACATTCCATACCTTCCACCCCTGAAATACAATCGCAATTGTTTGGAGGTAACATCTCATGACGATAATGGTGAGAGCGATTATTCGACCGGAAAAGAGTGACGAAGTAATGCAAGCGCTCTTAGACGTCGGTTATCCAGCCGTTACTAAAGTTGATGTCTTTGGTCGAGGCAAACAACGGGGTCTAAAGATTGGCAACGTGCTTTACGATGAACTGCCTAAAGTTCTTTTGATGGTGGTGGTTCCCGATGCCGAAAAAGAGTTTGTGATTCGGGCAATTCTAGGCAGCGCTCGCACGGGAGCAGAAGGAGCAGCAGGAGACGGCAAGATATTTGTTAGTCCTGTGGAAGAAGTCTACACCATCAGCTCCGGCAAAGCCGATTCGAGTAAGAAAGAACCTGCGCTGGCTACGCGCTAAAAATGAGACCCATTTTGTATCCATTGTTCTTGTAGAAATCGTTAATAACGGTTTCTACAAGAGAACTCCCCGGTTTATGTTAGGAGGCACGAGACTAAATCTCGGTGTTGAAGGTTATGAAAGAAGTTCTTGCTGTCATCAGGATGAACAAAATTAACCAGACGAAAGAAGCATTAAGTAAAGCTGGTTTTCCTTCAGTGACAGCGGTGAAAGTGGTCGGTCGAGGCAGGCAGCCTGTGGACTTTCAGTTGGTAAAAGCAATTAACGAAAATCCCCAAGATAGCAGTGATTTGCTGCCCCTCCTGGCTAAAGGACACCGTTTAATTCCCAAACGGATGCTCAGTCTGGTTGTTCCCGATGACAACGTTCAGCAAGTGGTTGACGCCCTGATTGAAGCGAATCAAACCGGTAACCCAGGAGATGGAAAAATCTTTGTTTTGCCCGTTGACGATAGTGTCCGAGTTAGAACCCAAGAAACAGGTTTAGTCGCAATTGATGAAATGACGGGCTAAGGTTTCCCAGCCATGTAGAGACGTGCCATGGCACGTCTGGGAACTACGCCATGGCACGTCTGGGAACTACGCCATGGCACGTCTGGGAACTCCCGATGTAGGGGCGGGTTTTATCGATAACTTGATTGAATCCGCCCTTCCAAAAAAGCAATTAAGACAGGAGAAAACGATTATGACTCCCCATGATTCAGATACCTTAAAATTAGAAAAGGCGACGTATACAGTAGACCCGAAAGACGTTACCAAAGAGATGGTGGCGCCCTACCCAGCCAAAGTTGCCAGAAAACGGGCAAAGCATATCGTTATGCGGGACCCGTCCATCGAAGGACAGGAAATTCAGGCTAATGTGCGGACGGTTCCTGGCATTCTCAACACCAGACACTGTGCCTTTGCCGGATGTAAAGGGGTGGTTGTTGGTCCGTTTGGTGATGTGCTTCACATTGTTCACGGACCCGTGGGCTGTTCGTACTACACCTGGATGACACGGCGTAATCAGTATCGGACTCGTGAAGATGGCAAGAATTACATGAGCTACTGCGTCACCACTGACATGCAGGACTCTGATATTGTCTTCGGCGGTGTCAAAAAGCTGCGTCAGGCAGTTCAGGAAGGCTATGACATCTTCAAGCCCAATGCAATTACCATCACAGCCACCTGTCCAGTCGGGTTAATTGGTGACGATATTCAAACCGTTGCCAAAGAGATGACCGAAGAACTCGGCATTTCGGTTGTCGCCTTTAACTGCGAAGGATATAAAGGCGTTTCCCAGTCTGCGGGTCACCACATTGCTAACAATGGCTTCTTTAAAAATTGGGTTGGTGAAGGCGAAGCAGAAGACGAAGAAATTGAAGGCTTCACCGTCAACCTTTTGGGTGAGTACAACATCGGCGGCGATTCCTATGAAATTGAGCGGGTGCTTGAGAAGTGTGGGATTAAAGTGATTGCCACATTTAGTGGTGACGGCACTTACGATGCAGCAACAAAAGCCCATTTAGCTAAGTTTAACTTAGTCATGTGTCACCGCTCAATTAACTACATGGCGGAGATGATGGAGACCAAGTTTGGGGTTCCTTGGACGAAGGTCAGCTTCATCGGCGTTCAAGCTTTTGCCAAGTCCTTGCGTAAGGTTGCCCGATTCTTTAATGATGAGGCACTCACCCAGCGCATTGAAGAGGTGATTACCGAAGAGGTGGCTGCCGCAGAAGCGGAAATTGCACCGATTCGGGAACGGTTGCAAGGCAAGAGTGCGATTCTGTTTGTGGGCGGTTCTCGCGCTCACCACTACCAAGATTTGTTTGCTGACTTGGGCATCAAAACCATTGCCGCCGGCTATGAGTTCGCCCACCGGGATGACTACGAAGGTCGTCAAGTCCTACCGTTGAAAGTAGACGCCGACTCCCGCAACATCGAAGAGTTGCATGTCGAAAAAGACCCCGAACGCTACAAACTAACTGCTGACCCGGCATGGGTGGAGCAGCTTAAAGAAGAAGGGTTCCTCAATCGGTACGAGGGGATGATTTCGGAGATGGGTGAAGATACATTGATGATTGATGACATCTCCCATCATGAGCTAGAAACTCTCATCAAGCGCCTCAAGCCCGATATCGTCGGTTCCGGGATTAAGGACAAGTATGTAATTGAGAAGTTTGGCGTTCCTTGTAAGCAACTTCACAACTACGATTACGGCGGTCCGTTTGCCGGATTCCAAGGTGCAGTTAATTTCGCCAAAGATATCGACATGCGGATTAACAACCCCACTTGGAAGCTAGTTAAAGCTCCCTGGCAGAGCTAGCCATGTTCCAGACGCGCTTTTAGCGTCTGAGAGCAAGAAAGTTATCAGTGAATTCTTGCGAGCAGGGCGGGTTTAGTTACATCTGGGTTGAACAAGCAACGTTAATCGTGAAACCCGCCCCTACATACTCAACACTTACTCAATCCCCACAAAGGAGAACCAAAATTATGTTAGAAGCAACCCCTAAAGAAATCGTTGAACGCAAGGCGCTACGAATCAATCCTGCCAAGACTTGTCAGCCCATTGGTGCAATGTACGCCGCCTTAGGGATTCACAGCTGCTTGCCAAACTCCCACGGTTCCCAAGGCTGCTGTTCATTCCACAAATCTCACCTGACACGCCACTACAGAGAACCCATCATGGCAGCAACTAGCGCCTTTACCGAGGGTTCGTCTGTGTTCGGCGGTGGTGCGAACCTCAAGCAAGCCCTGAGCACTATTTTTACCGTGTACAATCCGGATATGGTGGCGGTTAGTACCACTTGCTTATCTGAAACCATTGGCGATGATTTACCCACATTTATCCGCCAAGCCCGTGAATCTGGGGCAGTTCCAGAAGGAAAATACGTCATTCACGCCAATACTCCCAGCTACGTCGGTTCTCATATCACGGGCTGGTCAAATATGACCAAGGCGATGGTGACCTATTTATCTGCGAAAACCGATACGCCGAATAACAAGCTCAACATTATTCCTGGCTATGTCGAACCCTCTGATGTGCGGGCGGTTAAGCAGTTGCTGACCCAAATGGGTATTGAAGCGATTGTCTTCCCCGATACCTCGGATGTGGTGGATACGCCGAAAACTGGCGATTTTCAGATGTACCCGAAAGGAGGTACGCAAATTCCCGATTTAATCGACACGGGAAATAGCACCGCCACATTAGCCTTGGGTAATTTTACCTCTGAAGCCGCCGCTACCGCACTGCAAAACAAGTGCCAAGTTCCGTCTCGTGTCCTGGACTTACCCATCGGTCTTCGCGCCACTGACCGCTTTGTCCAAGCGTTGATTGAATTCAGTGATATTACGCCACCTGAGTCGCTCAATGATGACCGGGGACGTTTGGTGGATGTGATGACGGATATGCAGCAGTACCTGTATCGTAAGCGGGTTGCGGTATATGGTGACCCTGACCAAGTTCTTTCAGCGACTGAGTTCCTCGTAGACTGCGGTATGTTACCTGTTTACGTGATTACCGGTAGTCCGGTTGGTAAGCGCTTTGAAGAACGGGTCAAAGATATCCTCAAGGATACAGTGCCTGATGCTGTTGTCGCTGCCAATGCCGACTTATTCTACCTGCATCAACTGATTAAGAATGAGCCCGTCGATTTGCTTTTGGGTAATGAATACGGCAAGTATATCGGTCGTGATGAAGATATTCCGATCGTGCGCTTCGGTTTCCCCATTTTAGATCGCGTCGGTCACAGTTATTTCCCCACAGCCTGCTACTGGGGCGGTATCTACCTGCTTTCTAATATTTGCAACACCTTACTCGAACGCCTAGACCGGGATGCTCCCGATGAGCTGTTTGAATTGGTTCGCTAGAGGTAGGGGCGGGTTTAACTCTTATCTTATGTTGTCACCCTGATGAGACTAAACCCGCCTAAACCCAAGGTTTGAGTTATTCCTTAAAAACTCAAAAATCATCCTTAATTTTTTATCCTTTTTAAGGGGGTTTATCATGCAGAAACCTGAACACCATATCTTCGTTTGTTCCAGCTTTAGAGCTAATGGCGACGCTAAAGGAGTTTGTCAGAAAAAGGATTCTACTACTTTAATCCAGTATCTCGAATCAGAAATCACCGATCGCGGTTTAGACGCTCTTGTTTCTCCAACTGGATGCATGAATCTGTGCAACAACGGACCCGTGATGATGGTTTACCCAGACAATTACTGGTACGGCAATGTTGACGAAGAAGCAATTGACGAAATCCTCGACGCCTTAGAAGAAGGCAAACCCGCAGAGGATTATCTGTTTGTTAGTTAAATCTCAACCACTCGCCTTAAACCGCCTTGGGTTCAAACCCAAGGCTAAAAGCGAAAGTCGTCTAAAGACGACTCGCTCAGAATTCTAGAACATTTCAAAGAAAGGATTAGTCAAGGGCGACACGAGTCAATTGAATGGATACAGTTGTTACTTGATGCCAACAGTCGCCCCTCCACAAAGACCCAAGGTGACATGTTCCCCAGAATTCCAGTCTTAAACCGCCTTGGGTTCAAACCCAAGGCTAAAAGCGAAAGTCGTCTAAAGACGACTCACTCAGAATTCTAGAACATTTCAAAGAAAGGATTAGTCAAGGGCGACACGAGTCAATTGAATGGATACAATTGTTACTTGATGCCAACAGTCGCCCCTCCACAAAGACCCAAGGTGACATGTTCCCCAGAATTCCAGTCGTCTAAAGACGACTTGAGCTATAAGCCAAGAACTTGAGTTCTTGGCGGGTGTCGGGGCTTACCTCGCCTTTTTCACTTCTTCTAAAAGTATTTTTGTACAACGTTTTTGAGCCTGACGATATGGAACCTGTTATTTTCCAAGAACGTGAAAAGCAAATTCACCGCAAGGGAAACCAACCATTTGACCTGGAATGTAATAAAGACAGCCTTGCTGGTGCAGTTAGCCAACGGGCTTGCGTCTTTTGTGGTT
The DNA here is from genome assembly GCF_040223135.1 of Coleofasciculus sp. G3-WIS-01. Classification (NCBI taxonomy): domain Bacteria; kingdom Bacillati; phylum Cyanobacteriota; class Cyanophyceae; order Coleofasciculales; family Coleofasciculaceae; genus Coleofasciculus; species Coleofasciculus sp. G3-WIS-01. The sequence goes on along the minus strand of NZ_JAVJZI010000184.1, from coordinate 35,462 downwards.
CTCGCGTCGTTTTATACCCCATCGCTGATGCGGTTCATTTAGTTCATGGACCTATCGGGTGCGCGGCGTATACGTGGGATATTCGCGGGGCGCTTTCATCGGGTCCTGAATTGCATCGGTTGAGTTTTTCCACTGACTTACAAGAACGCGATGTTATCTTTGGTGGTGAGAAAAAACTTTATCAGGCGTTAACGGAACTGATTGACCGACATCACCCCAATGCAGCGTTTGTTTATTCTACCTGTATAGTGGGCATTATTGGCGATGATTTAGAAGCGATTTGTAAGCGAGTTAGCCAAGAAAAAAATATCCCGGTAATTCCGGTGAAATCAGAAGGATTTAAGGGCAACAAACGGGCGGGATATAATGCTGCTTGTACTGCCATGTTTCGCTTAGTCGGTACAGGGGATACTACCGGAATTTCTCCCCGCAGTATTAATATTTTGGGCGATTTTAATTTAGCCGGAGAAATTTGGATTATCCGTGAATATTTTGAACGCATGGGTATCCAGGTTGTTGCCAACATCACAGGGGATGGTAGAGTGGGGGATATTGCGCGATCGCACGGCGCTGCACTCAACGTGGTTCAGTGTTCTGGGGCGACGATGGACTTAGCCAAGATGATGAAGGAGAAGTATGGGACTCCTTTTCTGCGAGTATCTTATTTTGGCGTAGAAGACATGGCGGAAGCCTTGTATAAAGTTGCCCGATTCTTTGAGGATGACCCAGAAATTCTCAAACGCGCTCAAGAATTAGTGCGGGAAGAATTAACGCTGTTGTATACTAAATTGCAAGAGTACCGCAAAGACTTGCAAGGTAAAAAAGCGGCGATTTATGTTGGCGGTGCGTTCAAAGCTTTTTCCTTAGTTAAAGCGTTCCGACTTTTAGGCATGGATGTGGTTATGGTTGGTTCGCAAACGGGAACCAGCGAAGACTACCGAGAACTCCACGAAGTCACAGATGAAGGCACAATTATTGTTGATGATTCTAACCCCTTAGAACTATCAGCATTTTTAAAAGAAAAAGATGTTGATATCTTTGTCGGTGGAGTAAAAGAACGACCCATTGCCTATAAATTAGGGCTAGGGTTTTGCGACCACAACCACGAACGTAAAGAAGCGTTAGAAGGGTTTGTGGGAATGGTTAATTTTGCCAAAGAAGTACATAGCACCGTCATGTCTCCGGTATGGAGATTCGTACCGCGCAAAAATCAAGCCTTGAACTCAAGTTCAGGCTAAAAGCTTAAACCCGTTAAAACGGGTTGAAAGATGTAAGTTAGTTGTCGGGTGTGTTAGCGAAGTGTAACGCACCATTATTCCAGGATTGAAATGATAAACCATTACCTAATTCGCTGCCACCGATTGACCCATGTCTAAGAAACTCAAAATTAAACAAAAAACAGAAGCTTACGTTTCCACAACTAACGCCTGTAAACTGTGTAAACCTCTCGGCGCTTGCATCGCCTTTCGAGGTATTGAGGGAACTGTGCCATTCCTGCATGGATCACAAGGCTGCGCCACCTACATGAGGCGTTATATCATTAGTCACTTTCGCGAACCTATTGATATCGCCTCATCTTCCTTAAGTGAAAAACACGCCGTCTATGGCGGAGGACCTAACCTGAAAAAAGGTATCCTCAATGTCATGGATAAATATGGCGCAAAAGTTGTGGGAATTGCTACCACTTGCTTGACTGAAACCATTGGTGATGATGTCACAGGATTTTTGAAAGAGTTTAAGGAAGAATTTGGCGACAGGGAATTGCCAACCTTGTTGAATGTTTCCACCCCCAGTTATAGTGGCACCCATATGGAAGGCTTCCATGCCACAGTAAGGGCAGTTATTGATCAATTAGCAATTGAATCCCCCCCAACCCCCCCTTTGAAAGGGGGGGAAGCCACGGTCAATCTTTTACCTGGATTAGTCTCTCCAGCCGATATCCGTTATTTAAAAGAAGTTCTCGATGATTTTAATCATCCGGGAATTATCCTACCGGATATCTCAGAAACCTTAGACGGACCGGCGCAAATGGACTATGAAAAGATTCCGGAAGGGGGAACGCCAATTGCAGCCATTCAAAGCATGGGACATTCTAGCGCCACGATTGAGTTCGGTCAAGTGTTGCAGCGTAGTGGTAATTCTGGGGGTCAACTGCTAGCTGAACGCTGCGGTGTTCCCCTGTACGCCTTGGGTATGCCGATTGGGTTGCGAGAGTGCGATCGCTTCTTTGACGCCCTAGAAGAGGTTTCTGGTTGCGCTACACCGAGAAAACATGAACTAGAACGAGGACGGTTAGTTGATGCCTATGTTGATTCCCATAAATATCTATTTGGTAAGCGGGTGGTTGTTTATGGGGAAGAGGATTTGTGTGTCGGGTTAACGGCATTTTTAGCCGAAATTGGCATGAAGATAGTCTTATGTTCTTCAGGGGGAAATAGTGGACATTTTGCCGAAGCCATTCACGCGGTTACTGCTGATATTGTTACCGAACCGCCAATCATCAAAGAAGGATTTGATTTCTATCAAATTGCCGAAGAAATTGAAAGCCTAAACCCCGATATGTTGATTGGCACCAGTAAAGGATATTCCATAGCCAAACAACATCAAATTCCCCTAATCCGGGTAGGCTTCCCAATTCACGATCGCTTTGGCGGACAGCGGATGCTACATCTGGGTTATCGCGGCACTCAGAATCTGTTGGATCGGATTGTGAATGCAATTATCGAGAAGAAGCAAACCGATTCACCTGTGGGGTATGGCTATCTCTAGTTTTGTCATTTGTCATTCGTTTACGAGTCACGATTTAACCATTTGTTACTGACTTAGTTTAGAGACTGTTTCTCTAAATTCAACTCATCACTTCAGGAGAGAAAACCATGACAGCTACGGTTAATTTGGAAAATCACCCTTGTTTTAATGTCAAGGTAAAAGGACAGTTCGGACGAGTTCATTTGCCTGTGGCACCTAAGTGCAATATCCAATGCAATTATTGCAATCGCAAATATGATTGCGTCAACGAAAGTAGACCCGGTGTAACCAGTACCATTCTTTCTCCCGCCCAAGCCGCTTTTTACATGGAAAAGGTATTAGAGAAAGAACCGAGAATTAGTGTTGCTGGAATTGCTGGTCCAGGTGATCCCTTTGCCAATCCAGAGGAAACCTTAGGCACAATGCGCCTACTGCGGGAAAAGTTTCCCGACTTAATTCTCTGCTTGGCGACCAATGGCTTGAATCTCAAATCCGAGTATATCGAAGAAATTGCCGAAATTGGCGTCAGTCACGTTACCGTTACCATCAACGCGATCGACCCTGATATTACTCGCAAAGTTTACCGTTGGGTGCGGGATGAAAAGTCAGTGTATCAGGGATTAAAAGGCGCTACGTTACTCTTAGAACGCCAATTAGCCGCCGTTAAAGGACTGAAAGCCGCAGGAATTACGGTGAAAATTAACTGCATTGTCATGCCGGGAATTAATGATCATCATGTGGTGGAAGTCGCCAAAGCCATGGCAGAATTGGGGGCAGATTTATTTAATGCAATGGCGATGTATCCCACCGCAGAAACGCCATTTGAGGGATTGACTGAACCCGATGCAATTATGATGGCGAAAATCCGCAAAGAATGCGAGGAATATTTACCGCAAATGCGCCATTGCACGCGCTGTCGGGCAGATGCCGTGGGACTTTTGGGTGCAGATCAGTCAGAAGAATTCCACGGTTGTTTAATTGCTTGTTCTAAGAAAGTTATTCCCATTGAAGAAAAAGAACGTCCCTATGTGGCTGTGGCAACCGTTGAAGGAATTCTGGTGAATCAGCACTTAGGTCAAGCGGAGCAGTTTCAGATTTGGCAGAAAACCGATCAAGGGTTTACCTTAGTGGAAGAACGCCTTGCCCCTGACCGTGGAAGTGGTTTTGAACGGTGGCAAAAAGTCGCTAATATGCTTAAAGATTGTCGAGCGATTTTAGCGAGTAGTATTGGTGATAACCCCAAAGAAATTTTGACCAAGTGCGGTTTGCTTCCCGTGGAAATGAGCGGTTTTATTGAGACGGGATTACAAGCGGTTTATGAGGGGAGTGATTTGTCAAAGCTGAAGGGTAAACGGCAAGTTGCCGCTGGTAAAGTTGGAGAATGTACCGGGAGTGGCTTGGGTTGTGGTTAAGGTTTAATTATTCTTTCACAAATTGTGGAATAGGTTGTAGTTGTAGGTTGGGTTGACGTAAGGAAACCCAACGAAATCAAGGGCTAAAGCCCTTACTACAAGCCGGTGGAATAGGTTGTAGGTTGGGTTGACGTAAGGAAACCCAACGAAATCAAGGGCTAAAGCCCTTACTACAAGCCGGTCAGGGCGGCTGCTAATTGGTGAGAACTGAGGATTTGGGACAACCTGATGTTCAATCACGCACCGTTCTACAACACTTGGACAAAGCTAGACAAAATTGGATCTTGCTAGACATCATCCGGGTTGCTTCCTGCTTCACTCGCTTCGGTGTCGGCACTCAACCAGTCCACAGGCTTAAAATCGGACGGAACTCGCCCTACTTAAAATCTGTAATTGTAGTAATTTGAGAAACTTTGCTGCTTTAATCCGTTATTTTCAGCGCATTAAGGTATTTGGGATTTCTCAACCGCCTTATTACAGGTGCGCTACTCTTGTAGAGACGCGCCATGGCGCGTCTCTACTTTGTTACGGGGTCTCAAGCCCTAAAATTTTTCGCTTGGTTTTCGCTCCTGCAGCTATTATAGCACTACACCGCTTAAACAAGATGCCTAATAATGTCCAGAGGTGTCCAAGGATTTGGTTACAGTTACTTCCCCTTTAATCCGTTGCCACCATGACATCTGTCGCTTTAACAACAGCATACGCTTCCTTACCCTCGGCAAGACCTAGCCGTTCCGCAGAAGACTTGGTGATAATTGCCGTCATTTCCACCCCAGGAGCAACTTCTATAGTCACCTCACTGTTAACGGCTCCAGGTATAACCTTTTTTACTGTCCCTTTAAAGGTATTGCGAGCGCTAACTTCCATAGTTCAATCCCTGATTCAGTCATTGGTTAACCAGCTAATAATACCAAAAATTACTGGATTTGCTGATTTCGCTGAATAATTTTCTAAAAACAGAAAATTGTATTATTTTACTCACTTTTACCCTCGCAAAAATGATATAGCAAAAACAGACGACCGAAGGCAAAAATGCGGCATAAGTAATGGTTTTTATCTCACAGCAGTTACTACAGCAGTTAATCCAAGAAGACGTTCCCTATTTTGATTTAACCACCCAGGTGCTAGGAATTGGCGATCGCACAGGGACAATCCGCTTTACCACTCGCGCCAAAACCGTTCTAGCCTGCACCGAAGAAGCCGCCAGTATCTTACGCCAAACTGGGGCAGACGTGAGAGCAATCTTGGCAACGGGTCAAATCTTAGACGCAGGAGTCCCCTTTCTCAGTGCTACCGGAAACGCCGCCGCCTTACATCTCGCCTGGAAACCTACCCAGAATTTACTCGAATATGCCTGTGGAGTCGCCACCAAAACCTACAATCTGGTGCAGATAGCACAAGCGGCGAATCAAGATGTGATGCTCTATACCACTCGCAAAGTTATCCCAGCAACCAAACCCATCGCCGTGAAAGCCATCTTAGCGGGTGGAGCATATCCCCATCGACTGGGAGTTTCGGAAACTGTTTTAATCTTCCAACAGCATCTCAACTTTCTGGGTGGGATTGACTCCTTAATTCAGCAACTACCAGTAATTAAGCGTCAGGTTAAGGAAAAAAAAGTCATTGTTGAAGTTAAAGATATGGCTACCGCCTTTAACCTAGCCGCTTCAAGTATCGATGGGATTCAATTTGACAAAGTAAATGTGGAGGCATTAGCGGAGGCAATTCCTCAGATTAAGTCCATGAATCCAACCCTAATTACTCTGGCTGCTGGCGGGATTAATGACGCTAATATTGCCAATTATGCGGCAACGGGCGTAGATGGGTTAGTCTTAACCGCTCCCTATTATGCCCAGCCTGCTGATATCCAGGTAGAAATTGAGCCGTTAGCATAAGAAGGCAGAAGGTTGTAAAGTTGATAATGTCTGCTTTTTTGTCTATTTTGAGCGGGTGGATATTTGAAGCCAAGCTGCATAATAACCAAATTTAACAGTAAAAACAAGTCAAAAGCAAAATGAAAAAACGACGTGTTTTTTCCTTAATGGCTGGGATGGTTGCAACTTTTTTAATCGTCGTGGGTTGTTCTCAAATGACACCTCCAAACCCTTCTGCAACGTCACCTGAATCCGTAGAACTCACGGTATCAGCGGCGGCTAGCCTCCAGGATGCCATGAAAGCGATCGCGCCATTGTATACTCAAGAACAAGCTAACGTTACCATTACCTATAACTTTGGCTCTTCCGGTTCTCTGCAACAGCAAATCGAACAGGGAGCGCCCGTAGATGTCTTTCTCTCCGCCGCGCCGAAACAGATGAACGCTTTGCAAGAGAAAGACTTACTGCTAACGGATACGCGCAAAGACTTGCTAAAAAATTCAATTGTTCTAGTTACACCAAAGGATAAAACCGATATTTCTGATTTCAAAGAATTGAGTACCGATAAAGTGAACAAAGTAGCAATTGGCGACCCGGAAACTGTACCCGGTGGACAATATGGCAAGCAAGTCCTCACTTCACTAAACTTATATGCACCCCTTCAAACAAAACTGGTTTTCGCCAAAGATGTGCGCCAAGTTCTCTCTTATGTAGAAACCGGAAATGTTGAGGCAGGTTTAGTCTATGCCACGGATGCTAAAGTATCAGATAATGTCAAAGTTATCGCCACAGCACCAGACGTCTCTCACGCACCAATTATTTATCCAGTTGCCGTCTTAAAAGAGAGTAAAAATCCAGATTCAGCGAAAGCCTTTGTGCAGTTTCTCTCAACTGAACCTGCTAAAACTGTGTTTAAGGACTATGGTTTCAGCTTGGCTGACAATTAACGGTTTCAAATATAGAATTTCCTGATCGAATCAGATACTATGCCTTGGACGCAAGCCTTGCGCCCCTACTATTGTAAATGTCCTTCCCCAACAGCCAACTCCCTCTGCGTACCTCTGCGCTTACCTCTGCGTACCTCTGCGTTAAAAAAATAATCCTGCCATTTCACCGTTTAATCGAGGCGAGTTTATAGGTTTGGTTTATAGACTAAAGCTCCCTACTACGAACCCAAGGTATAAAAAGATAGTTAAACTACAGAAAACGCTAGAAAAAGCTGAGATATTATCAATCGAACCATCCCACAACCTTCTCGCCATAATTCGATTACTGGACGAATAGAATGCCCTATTCAGATTTATCTCCGCTGTGGATTTCTCTAAAAACTGCATTTGTCGCCACAATCTTCGCTTTCTTACTGGGAATTGCCGCCGCCCGATGGATGTATAGCTATAGCGGTAAAGCGAAAGGATTAATTGATGGTTTGTTTACCCTTCCTTTGGTGCTACCGCCGACGGTTATCGGTTTTCTCCTGCTGCTACTACTAGGCAGAAATAGTCCCGTGGGACAAATGTTAAAGCAATTAGGAATTACGGTAATATTTTCCTGGTCAGCAACGGTTATCGCGGCTACAGTTGTGGCGTTTCCATTAATGTATAAAACTGTACTGAGTGCCTTTGAACAAATTGACAATAATTTGATTCACTGCGCTCGGACATTAGGGGCATCAGAATGGCGGATTTTTTGGCAGATTCTCTTACCTTTGGCATTACCTGGCGTGGTTTCGGGAACGATTTTAGCCTTTGCCAGGGCTTTAGGAGAATTTGGTGCCACATTAATGTTAGCGGGTAGTATTCCGGGTAAAACTCAAACTATGCCGATCGCGATCTTCTTTGCGGCGGAAGGGGGTAAAATGGGAGAGGCGTTGAACTGGGTGTTGCTGATGGTGGCGATCGCACTCTTGGTAATTGCTGCAATCAACTACTGGTCAGGAACACAGCACTCCGCCAAGTGGCACGCGATCGCACATTGGTTATCCATCGCTACAGATCGTGTGGCAAATGTAATCCCATTCTTTAATTATGCCACGAAAAACCCTCGGAGTTATCGCCATTCTCCCTTAGCAAAGGGCGTTAAGTATGGTAATAAAGGACTTTTTGTCAACCTGAAAAAGCACTTACCTGGGTTTACATTAGAAACTCAATTAGAAGCCAATGGACAACCTTTAGGACTCTTAGGCACATCCGGTTCTGGCAAAAGTATGACATTGCGCTGCATTGCCGGGTTAGACTCACCCAACCAGGGGCGGATTGTTCTCAATGGACGAGTTTTATTTGATTCGCAACGAGGAATTAATATTCCCAGTCGCCAACGCCGGATTGGTTTTGTGTTTCAAAACTATGCCCTATTTCCCCATTTAACCATTACCCAAAATATCGCCTTTGGTCTGCAAGATTTGCCCCAGGCTGAACGCAGACAGCGCGTTGCCAAATATATGGATATGATGCAGTTGCAAGGATTAGAAAACCGCTACCCTGAGCAAATTTCTGGCGGACAGCAGCAGCGAGTTGCTTTAGCTAGGGCTTTGGCAATTCATCCAGAAGCCTTACTCTTAGATGAACCTCTTTCCGCCCTGGATACTTATTTACGCAGCCGGATTGAAAAACTGCTGATTGAAACCCTGTCTACTTATGATGGTGTAACTTTATTTGTTACTCATAAGCTAGAAGAAGCCTATCGAATCTGCCATAATTTGCTCATTCTTTCTCAAGGAAAAGTTATTGCTAATGATGCCAAAGAGAATATTTTCGAGCGTCCTCCTAGCTTTGAAGTCGCACAGGTTACTGAATGTAAAAACTTTTCCACCGCCCGGAAAATTGAACCCCAAAAAATTGAGGCGCAAGATTGGGGCTGTACGCTTCAGGTGGTTGAACCAATTCCTGATTCATTAACATCTGTGGGAATTCGCGCCCACCACCTCACCTTCCCCAGCCATCCCGATGCAGAGAATACCTTTCCCTGTTGGCTGGTTATGACCAGTGAGACGCAACACCGGACAACGTTATATATAAAACTACATCATCCTCCTGATCATTCCCAACACTACCACCTGCAAGTTGAGGTCTACAAGGAAAAATGGGCAGATCTCAAAGACCGCCCCTTTCCCTGGTATGTTTGTTTAGATGCGCTGCGACTAATCTTGATGGAATAATAGCTAACTATTATGTCCGGAAACCTTGACAAAAACGGGGATCTGCATACTTGTCACCCTAGGTATTCTTCTGTATAAGAAAAGGTTAAAATAGAGTTAAAATTACAGAACGTCCCTCATGCTTAGGGACGGGAAACCAGATACTATTTGGCTAATGCTCAAGGTAGGAACCTTAATTCGGGTTATCCACCCTGAATATGCTGCGGGTATTCAGGGGATTATCCAAAGTCGTGAAGAGTCAGGACGTTGGGTAGTCTGTTTAGAAAAAAATTTAGTTAATCCGAAGGACGTTCCTTTGATTGTGTCTCTGGATGAATCCGACTTTGAAGTGATTCAGCCTGAGGAGTCGTGAGGTTAATTTTTGAGCAGCTTGTTTGCATGAGTGCGTCTCTAGTTCATTAATTGTAAAATTTTTAATTTTATAGTAATAAATTGCAACAGTTCTCAGGAAAAAATAATCCCAAAAAGATATCTTAAATACAAAAAACTACCGGATAGGCTGAGATACTACCAATGAGATGAGCTATCTTATGCCATTTCCTTGGAACATTGCACTGAATACAGCAGTTTGCTCTGCTATGCGGTACATTGTCGATCCCCCTAAATCCCCCTTAAAAAGGGGGACTTTGATCTACTGTACTTTATTACAGCGCAAAGCGCTGTATTTACCCAGGCAAACCTTTCTTTAGTCAGGGTAGGTGGCGTAAGCGGTAGGGTAGAGCAAGTGCAACTTTATCCAGAATTGGTATTACCCAGGTTTCTAATGGAGGTCAGCTAAGATGTCTCAAGACAATGTGATCAATTTACTCGAAGCAGGCGGAAAAGATAAAACCTTGCGAGCTAAGTACGACGCACTCAAAACCAAGGAAGAGTTTGTAGAAATGGCGGCTACTGATGGTTATGAGTTTACCGTGGTTGAACTGGAGGCTGTTTTGAACGAAGCTGGGGACTCGTGGGAGGAGTCAGGCTTTCCACCCCGACGCTTGATTTGGTGGTAGGTTATCATACCAAATCCGGGTTAGCTAACCCCGTTATCAACCAGTCCGCGCAGGCGGACGAAAGTTTGTATAGCAGCGATTTCAATCGCCTCCTCTTGCTTGAGCTATAAGCCCGGAGTTTAAACTTCGGGTGGGTTTTAGGGCTTAACTCGTAAACTTTCTTCCTGTCGCTTGAGTGCGGCTAAAAGTTCAGCATTTTGCAGAATAACGCCAACTTGATTATTGAAGATTTGCATATATTTCTGATCACTTTCATCAAAACTGATTTGGAAATACTCCGGGGCGGCTTGGGAGAACCCATTATTCTCAAATTCCCAAAACTCGCCCGGTTTACGCTTATTCACCAATTGCGTCACCCCCAGCAAATCCCCATCGGGGCTAAAAACAGGCATACAGAGTAAACTACAGGTGCGATACCCTGTCTTTTGATCGGTTTTCTTTGCCGTTTCTGAGTTAAGATGATCATACAAATCAAAGGGAATATTCAACGGTTCCCCCGTCATCGCAACTTGACCCGCATACCCTTGTCCAATTGGTACACGCAATTCTCGGAGTTCACCGTCGTCAAAACGAATTTTTGTCCACAATTCTCCCGCTAAACGGTTAACTAACCATAACGTGCTGCGATCAGCATTTAATAATTGTTTAGCTGCTGTCATCACCCGTTGTAAAATATCTTCCATCTCTAGAGAACCTTGAACACAACGGGCAGCTGCCATCAATGCGGCGGCGACTCGTTGTCCCCGTGCTGTTTTATGATAGGAACGGAAGCTTTCCAAAATCATTTGAATCAAGGGCGCATTTTCGGCAAATCGTTCTTCATCGGTTCGGGTAAATCCCTGTTTATCAATGCGTTCCGATAAAGCCGCCGTGGGATTAGCCACCCGGTTTAATTTGTTGAGTAACTGAACAACGGCGACTAACTCCCCGTGGTCATTTAAAAGGGGAATCGCCAGCATGGTATAAGTACGATAGCCGGTTCTTTTATCCTGTTCCTTTGCCATCTGCGATCGCGGATCATCATAGAAGTCAAAAGAAATGTTAATCGTTTGCTGTAACCGCGCCACTTCCCCGACAATTCCTTTATCTGCACTCATGCGAATTTCCAGGGAACCACTCCCTTCATCTTCAGCAACAATTGACCAAAATTCTTTCTTTTCTTCGTCGAGTAAGAAGATAGTCGTGCGATCGGCACATAAGGATTTCCCTGTCTTTAACGTAATCGAACGCAACGTACCATCCAGAATATCATCAAACCCCTGATTATCCATCACCGCATTCAGCATCGCCAGGGTTTGACTGACCACATTTTGCTGCTGACTCTCGGCTTTTTGCATAATCCGCTCAAATTTCTGGGCATTTTGCAGCGCTACCCCCGCCTGAGAGTTGAAAATCTGCATATATTTTTGACTATTGGTGTCAAAACTTGCCTGAAAACATTCCGGTGCTTGGGGCCAATCGGCGGGGTTATAATCGGGAAATTGCCCCGGTTTGCGTTTATTGACTAACTGGGTTACACCGAGTAACTCCCCATCGGGACTAAAGACAGGCATACAGAGTAAACTACAGGTGCGATAGCCTGTTTTTTGATCCGTTTCCTGGGCGGTGGTTGAATCAGGATGATCGTACAAATCAAAGGCAATATTCAATGGTTCCTGAGTTTGGGCAACTTTCCCGGCAAACCCTTGACCGACTTGGACTCGTAGTTCCCTCACCGAACCATCTTCAAAGGGAATCTTTGTCCACAACTCCTGCTTATCTGCATCTAATAACCAGAGGGTACTGCGATCGGCATTCATCAATTTCTTCGCCGCATCCATAACTCGTCCCAGGATTTCTTCGGAATTTAAACTGCTATGAGATAGGGAATGAGTGGCTTCGGTGAGGGCTTCAGCGGCTTGTAACCGTTGGGTTAATTTATAACAGTATTGGCATCGCTCTAAAATGCGTAAAATAGTTGGCGCATATTCATCTAACTGAGTTTGATCGGTGAGAGTAAACCCCTGTTGATCAATGCGTTCCGATAGAGGCGCTTGGGGATTGTTAAACCGTTTCAGTTTATTGATCAGTTGAATCACAGCAATCAAATTATGCTGTTGATTGGCGATGGGATAGACCAATTCATTGTAAATCGCATAGCCGTTCGTTTGATTGAGTTTATCGGGAATGGTGTCGGGGTTCTCTTGGCGAAAGTTAAAAGGAATCTCACTAAATTTTTTAAAGTTGGTCAGGCGGGCTTCTGTTTCTTTATTGGTGAGGATTTGAATATCAGGAAAGGTTTTTCCTTCATTCCGGGCAATAATCGACCAAATCTGATTTTGCTGATCATCAATAAAGATAATCGTCGTCCGATCCACGCTCAAGGCTTCTCCCATTTTTAGGGTAACTGAGCCTAAAATTTCATGAAGAATATCGGCAAAATCCTTCCCCTCCATAAAACTCAACATAGATAGTAGTTTTTGCTCTTGTTGGGTAACAATTTGCTCAAAGCTAGCCTGCAAATCCGCTAAAGCTTTGTTTACCCAACTGTCATTAAAAATGGCGGCATAAATGCGATTACAGACTCTCAGTTTTCCCTCCTGCTTAATCGCCACCCCAGATAAACACAATTCCCGTTGTTCAGAACTATCTGAGGCGTGAAGCTCCCCCTGTTGTAAAATTTGCTGATAAAGCCCCAAGAGTCCGCGATTCCGCTGTCCAATTCGGAACAGGCGATCGCGAATGGTTTTCAGATGGGGGGGTTCATCGGTGGCTTCCCAGTTTTCCAGGATGCGCTGCTGGACTATTTGCGCTACCCATTCCTCTTCGTTTCCGGGAGTCGGGGATGAGTCACTATTGATAATTAAATGACAGAGTTTTTGGGTAAGAAAGGGTTGTCCCCCTGTCCAATCTAAAATAGCCGCTAAAATCGTTTGGGCTTGGTTATATTGATCAGCTAATCCAGCGGCTAAGGGTTGAGCTTCAGCTAATTTAAACCCATGCAATTCAATCCCATGACCCAGGTTAAAGGGGGTACGTTTTTTATCTTGAATTAAATCTGAAGGAGTGGCGACACCAAACAGGGCAAATGTGAGGCGATCATATTCATTACAAGCCCGCAGCACCGCAAAAAAATCATCGGTGCGAAAGTTTAAACTGAGGATACTATCAATTTCATCAATAAAAATTACCACCCTTTGGGGGATAGACTCCAGCAGCACTTGTTCGATAAACTCACTCAAGCGTTGGATAGGGGGTAGATATTCGCGATCGCGCAACCACGCCCTTAAGTTAAACCCCCGTAGCGCCGGAAAACTCGTCACCAACCGTCTCATCATCCCCGCATACCACTGATCGGCTGTGATATCCTGGGAACCGATTTTAGTCAAATCAATCGCCACACAAGCAAATCCCTCCCCTTGCAGCTTATGCATCACCCGCACCCGCAAGCTAGTTTTACCCATCTGGCGAGAATTAAGAACATAACAAAACTCCCCCGCCTTTAACCCCTGATAGAGTTCCGTGTCAGCCTGTCGCACCACGTAGCTAGGGGCGTTGAGTGGGAGATGACCCCCAACTTTGTAGGGGGAGGTGATGGGTTGCGCTTTACTCATGGGGATTGCAAGAGGAGGTAGAATACACCAAATGACGGATTCGAGTTGCGGTTCTCAGATTAAGGGTACATCTCTACCACTGTGCCAAATTTTCTCAGATATGAGGTAGGTTGGGTTGACGCGCCGAAACCCAACGGTGATCAAGGGGGATCAGGAAAACCCTTTTAATGTTAAGTCGCAGGCACGATATAATAACGATACTATGCCTGCCAGAGATATCTATCACAACACAGTCAAAAATGCTCTAATTAAAGATGGCTGGACTATTACCCACGATCCATTGCGAATCCGTTTATCTCGTGGCAAAAACCTATTTGTTGACTTGGGTGCCCAACGGTTGCTAGCCGCAGAACGGGGAACTGAAAAAATAGCGATTGAGGTCAAAAGTTTTACCCGCCCTTCAGACATGAAGGATTTAGAAGAAGCCGTTGGTCAATTCGTTCTGTACGCTCGTTTGTTGAAACGTTATTACCCGGAGCATACCTTATATTTAGCGGTGAGTGAAGACACCCGCAAAAGTGTCTTTGAAGAAGAAGCAGGTCAGACTTTGATTGAAGATGACATTATTCGTTTAATGACCTTTGATCCCACAGAAGAGGTGATTATCCGATGGATTCCCTGAAATTTCACTATCGTGAAGTCGTTGAAAAAGTTCTCCAGGACTATGCTAAATTTCTGGATAGCGATGATCAGGTTCAAGTTGAACTGGTGTTTGATCGAGAACGCGATCGCTATCTGTTGGTCGAAGCAGGCTGGCAAAATGGTTATCGCATCTACGGAACGGTTTTGCACATTGATCTGATTGACAGTAAAATCTGGATTCAGCATGATGGCACAGAAGAGGGAATTGCAGTGGAGTTAGTGGCGGCTGGTGTTCCTAAAGAGCATATTATTTTAGGTTTTAGGTCGCTCGAACAACGAAAACATACCGAATTTGCGATTGGGTAAAAGCTAATTTAGGAGGCAATATTGAAAGCTAAGAAAGATCGCAACTCCTGTAAACTTCAATTAGTGAAGTAGGTTGGGTTGAGCGACAGCGAAACCCAACAGACTAGCCCACTGGTGTTTGGTTTCGTTCCACAACCCAACCAACAAAGATAAAGCTGTAACGGCTGTATTAACACACCCTGCTACCGTTAAAGTCCCCCTTTTTAAGGGGGATGCGAGGGGGATCAAACGTATCCCATAAGAGCGGAAAGTGCTGTAACTGGCGTTGGGGCGTTGGGTTTCGTTCCTCAACCCAACCTACAAAGATGGCTACAAAGGTGACATATTATCTTATATTGTAGTCAAAGTCTCTGATCCTGAACCATGCGATATCGTCGAGCTAGGACACCTGGAGTCACCTACTTTTTTACTGTCATCACCTATCAGCGTCAGAAAATTTTTCATCATGCAGAAGCGGTTGAACTCCTGCGTCAAGTCTTCCGCCATGTTAAACAAAATCATCCCTTTAACATTGATGCAATGGTTGTACTCCCTGATCATCTTCATTCCCTTTGGACATTACCACCAGATGATGCTAAATTTTCTACTCGTTGGCGATTGATTAAAAGTGAATTTACTCGTCTTTGCCCAGAATCCTATAAGCAGCAATGTTCGTTATCCCGGTTGAGTAAGGGAGAACAAGCTGTCTGGCAACGTCGATTTTGGGAGCATCAAATCCGAGATGAAACGGATTTTATTCATCATATTGAATATATTCATTACAACCCTGTTCATCACCGTTTAGTAAAAGCACCAAAAGATTGGGCGTATTCAAGTTTCCACCATTATGTTAGAGATGGTATTTATGAGGCGGATTGGGGTGCAGAGGAGGCGATAACATTTGGCGTTGATGTTGGACGAGAGTAGATGTTGAGTTTATAGGCGTTTTCCCAACCTACGGTAATTATAATTAGGAGGCGGTTTATCTCTCCAACTCATTCGGTTCACCTGGATAAAAGCTATCCTCTAAAATTTCCGCAAAACTGTAGGGACATGTCTGGGGAAAGGTTCGCTTTGGCAAGTCAGTTTCTCCCATTGCCAGATCTCTGCCATTTTCGTAAGCTAAAACAAGCGCATCCTCAAGGTAAGGCTTTAAGCTGGGGTTGTCTTTGAGCAACTCTAACGTATCACGGCGCTGTACGCGAATCGTCGCCAGCCAACTCCGACTCCGGCGTTGCGGTTGGTACTCCCATTTCAACAAATGTCCAATCAGCACCGTCAACCGATTTCGCAATTCCTGGCGCTGCTGTTTTCCCAAGGATTCAATCTCCTCAATCAGATTGCCCAAATCAAGCTGACTCCACTGCTGTTGGCGGAGTAACGATGCTTGTTCCTGCGTCCAAGCATAAAAATCGGTTTCGTAGAGGTTGGGTGTAGGTATTGCTGTCTGTTGGTTCGTTTCTGGCACTTGCATCACGATTTTCCCACCTCAATGTCTCTATAATAGTAGAACTGTTTTATTTAGGCGCGATCGCGAGGCTCCCCAGGTGGAATCGCTACAAGTCATCATAACCCGCCATGCCTACATCCGAACTTGTACAAGAGTTGCGATCGCGTCTCCTAGACGAGTAAAGTGGTTGGGATTTAATGTCAGGAGAATATCTACCTTGGCTTTCAGCGCAGCTTGGGCAATTAGAGCATCGAAAATGCCACCGCCAGGGAGATTGATAGTAGCCATGCGAGAAATCGCAGCAAGATAATCCTCGGAGAATAGGGGAATGATATTCAAATGTTGTGAAATATCTGTAGTAATGCTTTGGGCTTGCGCGGGAGTAAGACGCGGCTGAATAGGAAGACGTGTAAGGACAGAATAGGTTTCTGCTAGAGTGTGAGTCGAAATAAAACCCTCAACTTGCCTAGATTCTGCTGCTTTTAGGTGAGGGAAGCAGATCCCATGTCGTGGATGGCTGACAACGAGTGCAGCCACTAAAACCGAAGTGTCAAACAAGACTTTTACCAAATCATCTGCTCCCGAATACGTTCTTCTCGCACTTCGTCAATGAAGGCGTTGATGTCAAAATTGTCAATTGGTTCGGTTTCGATAACTAAGATACCTTCTTTGCGATAGACTTTTGGATGTTGAGAGGTTGATGAGTGAACGGCTGGTGAGACTGGGGCAGTTATTTCAGTATTTTGCTGATTGAGGGCAGTGACTTTCTCCGCGACAGCCTGCAAAATGAATTGTTCCAACGAGATTCCTTGCCGACTTGCCCACTTTTGGGCGTCTTGCTGGAGTTGCACAGGAAGATTCATAGAAATAAGTACAGAATGATACCGTGTATCCCAATTGTAAGCGATTTATAGCGTTGGACTTAAAATACTTTTTGTAGGCGATCGCGAAAATACTGGCGATATAATTCAAAGCGGGGTACAGTTGCATTTCCTCGTAACTGTACTAACCCCATACTGTGTAATTTAAACGCCAGCACTGACTCTAACTCAACGGGTTCCTTCGCCACTAGCACCTGAGCAAATGCTGTTGCTAATTCTGGGTGCTGTTGCAAATTCCATAAATGTCGGCGTAGGTGATCCCCATAAATTCCCGCCTCTGTCGGCGCCATCTCCACCAATTCCTCTAAAGTTAACTCGCCTCTGGCAATATAATAAAAAGCCACTCGGACTAAATAAGGATGTCCACCTACCATTGTCATTAATTGCTCAACCTGATCAGTTTGCCAATTGAGTCCATGACGTTGAGCTAAATCCGTGACTTGTTCTCGACTAAATTCCGATAATTCAATTGGTAAACCAACATTAAACGGGGATTGATTGATATCCAATGGAATATAAACTTCTGTTGAATGAACCACTACTAAACGCAATTTTGCCCACAAATCACTGTCGCCATCCCCATACCCAGCTTCTTCATACCAAGCGCGTAAGAGGGCAAAAAAGTCATCGGTTATTTTTGGATGTTGAAACACCCGATCCACTTCATCCAATCCCAAGACTAACGGTGAATCGGTTTCGGATAACAAAAAATCCTCAAAATAAGCGGTGCAGTTATCTTTACTGCCAAATGTATCCGTCCAATATGCCTCAACTTGATGGGGTAAACGCAGCTTGCGGGTAATTTTGGCACATAACCACTGTAAGAGTTGATTGAGATTGGTAAACACGCTTTTATCCGCATGTTGAAAGCTTAAGGGAACGGTGCGACAGCCTTGTTCTCTAGCTTGATACAAAATTCTCGCCATTAACGATGTTTTTCCCATTTGTCGCGGCGCTTTGATGCGAATCAAGGTTCCTGGTTTGAGTATTTCTTGATAACATTGGGCTTCATCGGGAACTCGTTCGACATAGAAGGCGGAAGCTAACCGCACTTGACCTTTGGGTAATTCGGGTTCAGCCACGGGTAAAGGGGGTAAGGGGTTGATCGGAGTTTGATAGGTTCTGATGTCCTCCGCTACATCGCTCGCTTCCCCGGCTTGAGTTTCCCAATCCTCACTCCCCGATAACCGTTGCAACACCGCCTGAACTATAGTTGGTGTATCAGCGGGAGCGTTCCATTCCTGATAGCCAATTCCTTGAAGGTAACTGCGTAAATCGTGGTTGAGGGGGGTATGGGGAGGACAATTCACCCGAATCGGTAAGACAACGGGTTTGGGGTTTTGACTCTCATCCCGTAACTCCTGAACCCGTCGTAACTCTTCAATCACCATTTCACTCAATGCGGCTTGGGGAGACAAGAGCAGGATAAAATAATCACATTGCGCCAGTTGGCGATCAATCTGAGCTAATTCAGCCTGGGCGACACCAGAGGAATGGCTGGAACCCTCTCCCACCCCTGTTCTAAAGACTGGATATCCCGCTTGTGCGATCGCCTCCTCTAACTGAATCGCTAAACTCCCGTCAGGCTCTTGGTTGTGGTAACTGAGAAACACTTGCGGCTGCTGCGTCTTGGCTCGCGCGATCGCACCGTGAATCTTTTTTTTGCTCACTTTTTCCCCTAATACCTGGGAAAGCTTTTGCCATAACTTATAGCCCACATATTTTTCCACATAGTCCGGATTTTGCGGATAAATCTCCTTATAGGAGCGTCCTTCCCATGAGCCAACAAATACCTGACGTTCTAGGTCATTCAGGTGCTTTCCCGTCTTCAGATAGGTCAAGCGATCAATGAAATTCAAGGCGTCTTTATAATCCATACCCTCTTTTTTCTGACTGTAGCAATTGAGGAATCATACCTGATAATTCATGAGTTTTTTCACCGATTAATCAAGTTATATTTGATAGTCCTGAGGTTTCATGAGGTTTTTCGTTAATTACAAAATAAAATATATCTAAGTTTTTACTTCCACCAAACAATGATTTCATTTTTGTGAGCTTTTATGGTTTACATTACCCAAATTATCAACGAAACTAATAAATAGGTGTTCCCCACCGATTGATCTGTGAATCTACCAGGGTGAAGCCGCCAATCCGGGCGGTAATACCCAACTCGGATATAAATTTAGATTGTGTTACAGGGGAAGAACAATGTTTAATTTAACAGGGGTGCTAGTTCACGATTGTGTTGAACGTCTACAAGCCGGCTACCGCCAAACTTACGGCAACTGTCAACCTGATTATGCTGAAGTCATTGCTAGGGTGGCTCAAGTGGCTCTAGAACGGATTGCCCAGAGTGATGCTCTATACCACAATGTTGAACATACTATTTTAGTCGCCCTAGTCGGACAAGAAACCCTCCGAGGGAAACATATCCTGGAAGGGAGCGTTTCCCGTCAAGACTGGCTCACCTTAATCGTGTCTTGGTTATGCCATGACATTGGCTATATTAAGGGGATTTGCAAAGATGACCAACCCGATCAAGGATTGTACGTGATTGGTCTAGATGATATGATGATCTCCTTACCCCGGGGCGCAACCGATGCGAGTTTGACCTCGTATCATGTTGACCGAGGAAAGCGGTTTGTGGACGAGTATTTTAGCGCTCATTCATTCATTGATTGTCCTACCGTCAAACGCAATATTGAGTTAACCCGTTTCCCAGTACCTGCTGATGAAGCTTATCAGGATACGATTAATTATCCGGGTTTGACTCGTGCGGCTGATTTGATTGGTCAACTCAGTGATCCGCGTTACTTACAAAAGATTCCAGCATTGTTTGGCGAGTTTGAAGAAAGTGGCGCGAATAAAATTTTAGGCTATCACAATCCAGGTCAACTACGACAAAACTACCCTAATTTTTTCTGGACAGTTGTGTTGCCCTATATTCAACCTGCTTTGCGTTACTTAGAGGTAACTGTAACGGGTCAACAGATTATTGCCAATCTTTATGCCCATGTATTGCAAGTTGAACAGGAAAATAGAGTGAACCAAAGGGAGATTGTGATGTTTGCCTCTTAATATTCACCCCTACCAACCTCCTCTTAGTCAGGGGAGGTGTTGTAGGCGGTGGGGTAGATAAAGCGCAACTTCAGACAGCATTGGTATTAGAATTCAGATGACAGCGTTGCTGGTAAATTTGCGCCACCTGATCCCCTTGATTTTGACGCAAGCAGGCTTCAAACAGTTGTAGCGCCTCTGCATAAGCCTGTTGACTATACAGGGACAACGCTAAGGCAAATCGGTCTTGGTTTGCTAACTTGCCCTCTCGCACTTCTGGTAAGTCAGCATCAAAGACTTCATAGACGGTGACTAATTCAGATTTACCTTTGACTTTGACGTGATCAATCATGCGGATAGCGTAGTCAGAGGGGTTTTGTAATTGCTTGAACGTGTGGTGAGAAATTAACAGGGATACACCATAATTTTTGGTTAAACCTTCCAGACGAGCCGCTAAATTAACGGCATCACTAATCACAGTTGTATCCATTCGGTTATATCCGCCCACTGTACCTAGCATTAAGGTTCCTGTATTAATGCCCATGCCAATTTTAATCGCCCGATAATTACAGTTAGCACGATGTTGATTATATTCAACTAATTGATTTAACATGGCAATTCCTGCTTTAACTGCATCATCAGCACTCCCACTAAAGAGTGCCATAATGGCATCACCAATATATTTATCAACGAATCCTTGATTCTTAATAATAATTGACTCCATTCTAGATAAATATGAATTAATAAACTTGAAATTTTCCTCGGGAGTCATGCCTTCTGAAAGAGCCGTGAAATCACGAATATCGGAAAATAAAATGGACATATCTTTTTCAACTTGGTCGCCTAATTTCACATCGACAATACTCTGTTTGTTTAATAACTGAAGAAATTGACCAGGGACAAAGCGAGAGAAAGCTTGATTGAGTTGATTCAGATGACAGGTAAACTTGAGTCGTTCGGCTTCCGCCCGTTTGCGTTCGGTGATATCATTCAGCACTACAATGGCGTAGGTAACATTCCCTTTGTCATCAAAGATGGGTGTTCCTAATACCTCAATTGGCACGATTTTGTCGGGCTGATGAATTTCTATACCATCATGGACAGAACTTTTCCCGTTAAGGGCTTGGATAATGGGTTCAAGATTGTGGGGATAGACTTTCTCTGCTTTGGGAGAGTAAACTGGATAAACCTCTGGGTAAAGATTTGCAGAAGTTTTTGGGATAATACCTTGACCAAAAAGTTTTTTGGCTGTCTGATTTGCATAGTAAGGTGTACCATTTTGATCAACGACAAAGACGCCGACTGGTATCGCTTCTAAGAATTGCGTTAGCCGACTTTCACTGTCTCGTAATTGATCTTGAGCCTGTAGCCGTTGATTAATTTCTCGATAAATATGAGAATAGACAAAAACAAGAATACCTAAATCAAAAGCCAGTCCAATGGAGAAAATCCAGATTGTCGTATGGACTGTTCCTTGAGTTCGCTGCGCTCGCGCCTGAAATAGCCGCTCTTCTTCAGCCTTCATCTTACTGAAGACTTCGCGGATCTGATCCATTATCAGTTTACCTTGGTTCGTGTTGACAATCTCTAAAGCCGCGTCCAATCCTTGCTTGTTTCTTACGTTAATTGTTTGCTGAAGTTCGGTAAACTTTTCATCAATTAAAGGAACAACGACGTCTAACTTTTTTTGATGGTAAGGGTTGTCTGCTGTTAAGGCTTGTAGCTGCTTGATATCATCTTCGACTTTATCAATGGCTTTTTTATAGGGTTCGAGATAGCGCGGTTTGCCAGTTAGGAGATAACCCCGTTGTCCCGTTTCTGCATCCGTAATTTCAGCTAAGACTTCTTCAAGTTTAGTTAATACTTTTTTGGCATGGAGTTCTTTGTGATTTGCCTCTCTCAAGCGAAATGCGCTATAATAACCACTCAAGCTAACGATAACGATAAGGCTAGAGGTTAGTCCAAATCCTACGACGATTTTTCGTTGTATCGATAATTTCATCATAAAGGGTAGAGTTTAACTGGAAAAACTCTGATTCGTGTTAAACTGTAAAATACTTATTCAGGTATAATTTATATTTGTCCGAAATTTTGAAGAATAATGATATTTTTTGACAAACTAAAATCGGTATTAATTATTTTTTTCAGAGAAAAATCATGTCCAAACCCTGATATTTATTCTCTGCACAGAGAAATAAGTTTCGCTTTCAGGGTCTATGAATATAACCAGCATTTTACCGATACAGTCTCTATTTTGGCAAATGCTGGTTAAAAAAAATTATCTTCAGGAGCTTACCGAATAAAGTTCACGGTGAGGAGTGCCATTGCTCAGGGAATGGGGAACTAGAAATTCAAGATTTACCAATCAACCTAGACTTGAGAGATAATCGCGCCTTTCAAAATTGCCCCACTGAGATTCGCACCATTTAGGTTTGCCTGATTTAAATTGGTATTTCTCAGGTTTGCCCCTTTCAAATTTGTATCACTGAGATTAGCACCTGTCAAATCAGCACCACTGAGATTTGCCTCGGTTAAATCCGCTCCTCTCAAGTTGGCGCCTCTGAGGTCAGCATTTCTTAAGAAAACAGCGATAAGGTTGGTATCAATTAAAATGGCTTGATTTAGGTTTGTCGTATGGCAAATCGCTTCACAGAGATTCGCCCGACTCAGGTTGGCTCGACTCAAGTTAGCTCGACTCAGGTTAGCTCGACTCAGGTTGAAGTTTTGCAAATTATACTCACTGAGGTTCGAGCCACTCAGATCAACTTTGCTAAAGTTAAGTTTGAGGACATTAGCTTTACTCGGATTTTGATTGAAGTTAATATTTTGCAGTCGCCACTGATTCCAATTTTCAACACCTTGTTTGAGGACAAGTATATCGTTCGTATTTGCCACTTTGTATGACTCCTCCAATTTAAACTTGGTCTAAGTATCGTTTTGATATCAGAATTTTCTGAATGATTCAGGGGGTAACACTAAAGTTGGTTGGAGTCATAAAATTTGCTGTGATTGCTGTTGAATTAAGTGACTAACATTGAGTTTATGCTAGAAATGGGTGATTAAACAAATAGGGGTTTCATCGATCAATGTAACAAAAGTTTAAGAACTTGTTCAGATTATCGGATAAGAAATGCTTGGTGAAAACATAGAGGATTATCTATGGCATAACGATAAATTGGGGGATTGGTGATTAGGGATTGGTGATTGGAAACCCGCCCCGACTGTAGAGACGCGCCATGGCGCGTCTCTACAGTCGGTGCGGAGTCAGTTTCAACATCAGGCGTGTTAAATAGTGGGTGCTACTGCGGTTTGGGTTCCCTGAGTTTCAATCGAGTGCGATCGCGCTATTGCAGAAATTCCCATTTGTTGCCAAGCCTCAGCCATGGCGGTGGCTACGGTTGCGGCTTGCATCGGATCGACAAGCGCCAACAGAGTAGGACCTGCGCCACTAATCGTCATTCCATAGGCGCCAGCTTTTAAGGCGGCGCTTTTTACGGCTTCATACCCCGGAATCAAGCCTTGTCGATAGGGTTGATGTAACTTATCCTGGAGGGCAGTTTGTAACCAATCACGGCGTCCCGTTGTCAAGGCGCGTACCAATAACCCAAAATGGGCAATATTAAAAATAGCATCCGCCCGACTCACTTGGGTGGGGATTACCTGTCGCGCCTCTTGGGTGGAGAGTTCAAAATTAGGAATAGCGACAACGGGGACAATTTGATCATGCCAGGGAATATCACAAATCTCCCATTCCTTGAGAACCGCATCCCCCCGCGCCGCCAGACGACAGCCACCCAACAAGGCGGGGACGACATTATCCGGATGTCCTTCCAGCGCGATCGCTAATTGCATCACTTCAGTTTGACTCAGGGGTTCCCCTGCTAACTGGTTTGCGCCAACTAATCCGCCGACAATCGCCGTGGCGGAACTTCCTAACCCTCTGGCGAGGGGGACATCTAAATCAATCTTGAGTTGGACTGGGGGAGGTGTATGACCAATATGGTCGTACAATTTCAGAAACCCTTGGTAAGCCAGATTCGTTTCATCAGTTTTCACCTGTTTTGCTTCAACACCAGACACCCGAATTCTCACCGCCCGTTCCGTTTCCCAGGGGGTATCCGAACTCAGGCGAGTAAATGTAAATCGATTGTACAGGGTCAAGGCGGCGCCAATGCAATCAAATCCGGGACCTAAGTTGGCGGTTGTCGCGGGAACGGTAACGGTTACGGGAGAATGGATAGACATTCGGGAGGAATTTAAGATGCCAAGGGGCAATCTTAGCAGATTCTCATTTGTTGGGGCAATTCATGAATTACCCCGACTAACGGCGATTAATCACCACAAAGCCTCTTGTCTTTTCTGAGGTAGAATCTATTGTTCCCATGGCTTGCCAGAGTTCTTCAGCCCTGACCCAAATGGGCGGATACTTGTAGCGAGACACATCCAAAATCAGAAAGCGATCACTTTGTGAATTATAAGCCGCGATCGGCGAAATATGTCCACCGCGTTCCTGACCTATGGTTTTTCTTAAGTAGTTGACTAAGACGAAATTATTGGGGTCTTGTAAATTTTCTACCACCATCTGGCGGAATTCCGCCAGAGTCACCTCACTGGCGCATACCTTAAAGCAAACGAACTGTGGTAGAGACTCCTCCGGCGGAGGAGTCTCTACTAAATTCTGATGTGTCCTAACCGTTTTGGCGGTTGCTATAATTACTGGGATGCCAGGAAACTTAACCAAATCTCAGACTAAAGCCCTGATTACAAAGCATTAAGCGTATCACACGACTACAGTTGCGAAATTCTCCGTTGTGAGAGTGGTTGTATCGAACCCAGTCAGTGTTGCCAAAGTTTGACCGCCAAACCGAATCTCGTTTCCTTGGAAGAACAAATCTCCAAATCCTAAACCGCCAGATAAACCAATCACATCACCCTGACCTAAACTAAAGTCGGTAATCATATCCTTACCTTCCCCGGCGACAATAACAAAGGTATCACTACCAATCCCACCGGTTAGCTGGTCATCCCCCGCACCACCATAGAGGAGGTCATCTCCAGAATTACCCCAGAGTTGGTCGTTATTTTGACCGCCCAGGAGGGTGTCATCATCAGCACCGCCATACAGCTTATCGTCACCTTGACCCCCTTCTAACAGGTCATCATCAGCACCACCCCAGAGTTGGTCATTACTTTGACCGCCGAGGAGAGTGTCATCATCAGCACCGCCATACAGCTTATCGTCACCTTGACCCCCATCGAGGTAGTCCTCACCTCCGCTACCTTTGAGGATATCCTGACCTTGACCCCCACTTAGGAGGTCATTATTCGCACCACCATAAAGTTGATCATCACCGTTACCACCGTCGAGGGTATCGTTACCGGCGCCACCTTTGAGGGTATCTTGACTATTGAGTCCGGTTAGGATATCGTCGCCTGCGCCACCGACAAGCATGTCATTATTTGAAGTTCCGGTGAGAGTAACAGCAGGAACACCATTACCACTGATGGTACTGTTTGTCTCCGTCATAGTATTTCCGTCGCTGATTTCAATTCCCTGAGAATTGTTATCACTAAACGTGCTATTGGTTACGGTTAGGATATTGTCGTCAGAAATGTCAATACCATCATCTCCGTTCTGACTAAACGTACTATCGGTTATTGTTAGCTTGTTTTCGTCATCTGCATCAATGCCATCCGCGTCGTTACCTATAATTGTACTGTTCGTTACGGTTAGATTATTTTTGTCATCTACACCTATACCATCATCGCCGTTATCGGTAATCGTGCTGTTGGTTACGGTGATTGTATTTTTGTCTTCTACGTCAATACCATCATCACCGTTATCTGTAATTATGGTGTTTTCTACTATCAGCGTGTTTTTGTCGGTCAGGGCAATGCCTTCAGCATCGTTATCTATAATCGTGCTGTTTTTTACGGTCAGGGTATTATTGTCTTCTAAGTCAATGCCATCAGCGTCGTTATCGGTAAAAGTGCTGTGATATATGGTAACAGTGTTATTGTTTTCTAGGTCAACGCCTTCATCCCCGTTACCTGTAAAAGTGCTGTGATATATGGTAACAGTGTTATTGTTTTCTAGGTCAACGCCATCATCGCCATTGCTGGTAAATGTACTGTTTTTTAGGGTCAGTGTGCTATGGTTTTCGAGGTCAATCCCATCATCCCCGTTATCACGGATCGTCGTATGCGTTACTATTACAGTATTGTTGTCACTTAAGGGATCACTACCATCCTCGTCACCCGCATCAATCCCATCATCGCTGTTCCCATAAATCACGCTGTTGGTTATAGTTAGACTATTATCTCCTTCGAGATTAATTCCATCTAATCCGTTGGTTAATGTGAGTCCATTAAATTCTGCGGCTACCCCAGGACTAATTGAGAATAGGTCGAAGGTTGAGTCGCCACTAATGGTTAATTGGTTTGCACCTAGACCAACAATTGTCAGGTCATCGGTAATGGTGAGTTTTTCGGTGAGGTGAATAGTTTTTGCACCGCCACCTAAAGCAAACTGAATGGTATCGTCTCCTGCTGAGGCGTTGGCGGCGTTAATGGCTTCGCGTAAACTGGTTTGACCATTGTTAAGATTACCATCATCGATGTCACCGAGTTGATTGACGATATAAGTTGCCATAGGTGTTTATCCTTGGTTAAAACGTTGAATAGTATTTTAGGTGTTGGTTTTACTGTATTTATCGGTTTACAAATTAAATATAACCGTATTTTTTTGATGCTTCATAAAGTTGATGTGAATTTTCTATAAAGGTTTCGTGAAATCAAACGGCTCACTTAAAGAGCCCGGACTTCTTCAAGAAGTCGGGGCTCGGGTCAAAACGTCATATCATGTCCGGCATCTGACGTATTTCAGTTTTTCCTCGGTCATACCACCTAAACAAAAATCTGGCTGATGTTGGTTTCAAGTGTGCTAGCTTGCTGCCAACTGACTTCTGCCAATAGGATTTTGCTTTCCTCTTCACCTTGGAATATCTGGGCAACGTTACCAATCCCTTGGACAAATTTATCCTGGAAACTTAGGCTTTCAATATCATTCACATCGAACAGGGTTTTACCAAGCTGGAAGTTCCTAATGATATCGTATCCAGTGTCGTTGGCATCAAGGACAACGGTTTCACCACCGCCGAGCCAGATTTCGTCGATACCATTACCCCCGTTAATCAAATCATCGCCACCGTTACTGTAAATCAAATCATTACCATCGCCACCGAGAATCTCGTCGGCTTGGGCGCCGCCGTAAATGGTGTCAGCACCACCGCCACCGAGGAGGTAGTCTTGACCACCGTTACCGTAGAGAACGTCATTACCTGCGCCACCATCTAGATAATCTGCATCAGAGCTACCATATAGCTTATCATTGCCTGCGCCACCGAGGATTTCATCGCCGCCGCCGTTACCGAAAAGAACATCGTCACCAGCACCACCATCGAGATAATCACTCAGAGAACCACCTGCGATGGTGTCGTTACCTGCATTACCTTCGAGATAATCATGACCACCGTTACCGTAGATTTGGTCATTTCCCCCTAATCCGGCGATGACATCGTTTCCTTGAGTTCCGTTGAGTTGTTCGCTCGCGTTTGTGCCAAGTTGAGTATAGTCAAAGTCTAAGTCGAGGTTAAGTTTGACGGAACCTTGGCTAGCACCAAAACCATCAACAGCTATATTGTAGGTTTGTCCCGCTTCAACTGTGAAGCTTACTTGGCTTTGTAAGCCCCAGAAGTCATCATTATAAACAACTGTATTTAAGCTATCAACTGCCGAGCCTGTGTGAATACCTAGTGCCGTGTCAAAGTTACTACCAACTGTGTTAATCGTGACCACACCGTCAGCAGGAGCTCTCCAATTCCACCAAACAGAAGTATCTGGAACACTACCGTGGTAGGGTTCACCACTTTCCCCTGTAGCTCCAATGTTAGTTCCTGTCGTACTCAAATCAGAACCAACTAAACGAATGCTGTCAGCAAATTTGTCATTGATAGGACTAGACATTTATTTTTCCTCTGTGAATTAATTACGATTTTTTGGGCAATGTTGTTCTGGACAATTTTCAGCTTTCCGGCATTGCTGAAGCCTTGCTGTGCTGGTATCCGATGGTTCAGCGCCGCCTCGTGCCTGGGAGTTTTTGCTTCGTTGTAGTCTCCGAAAAATTACAGAAACGACTGTATTTTTTTGTTAGTATTGCTACTTTTTTCTCTCCACAATTTAACTATAACCGTATTTTTTCGATGATCAATAAAGTTAAGATGAACTTTACATAAATGTTTTGTGAAGTTAAAATTATCATAAAAACCTAAAAACTCCCCCATCAGGGAGAGCTAAAATATCTACCTAAAATTCGGCATTAAACCCTATATAGATAGAACATTCTCTTCTATAATTTGCTGACAATTAACGCGAAGGGTTCACACCTGTGGTTAACCCTGTATAGTCAGCTAATGTTTAATATTTTGTTACAATATTGACAATTTTATGGGGGATGAGTTGGCATGATTATATAGAATGCTTGGTTTAAAACCTTAGGCTTCTCTACCCATCAGTTTTATCAGTCAATGGCGTTCAATGGGGAAAAAATCCGGATAGTTTGCCAACTCTTCAAGGTTGTCAGGCAATCTTTACAGAAGTTTCATTTAATCAATCTTTTGGAGAGTTGACAATTAAAATTAGTTATGATAAAAGGCTGAGACAAGTGCCATGTTGAGAAAGGACGCACGCCAAGACTGCTCGGATAAGCCTTGAGCAGAAGGGCAGGTAGGTTGGGCCCTTGGTAACGAAACCCAACGTTTTACTGGGTTTGTTGGGTAACGCTGGCGCTCTACCCAACCTACAATTTTTCTTAACCGAGCAGTGTGGGGACGCAGGTCACTGACAAAGGGCGCACGCTCCGTGCGCCCCTACGGGGATTTCGGGTTACTTTTTATCTATTGAGCTTGATTTGGGCGTCCCATTCCTCTTTGACCCCGACGATTTTCCCGCATTTGACGCATTTGTTCCCGTTGTTCCTCGGTTAGGACATTCTGCATCAACTCCCGTGCGGATTGGTGAATTTCCCGCATCTGGTTTCGTTGTGCTTCAGTTAGATTTAGCGCCCGCATTCCTTCCCGGTGTCGCTGGCGTTGTCCCTGGAACTGTTGGAACTGTTGTCGTTGTTCGGGGGTGAGAATCTGTTCCATTTGCGAGTGTTTGTTATCCCGGATTTGCTCTAACTGCGCTTGTTGTTCGGCTGTTAGGTTGAGTTCCTCCGCGAATTTGGGTTGGGAAAATGCTGCCATGGGTGCAGCAGCGAGGGTAATTGCGGCGATGGTGGCGAATAGAGGAAAGATTTTGATGTTCATGATGTTAGGGTTGTAAACGCTTGGGTGTTCAATGTCTTTATCCTAGAAACTGTAGGGGTTAAACGACTTGAGGCAAACGTCCTGATTTGAGGTAGGACTTTAGTCCTAGAAGGGCGGAGGTGATAGTTTTTTATCAAAAATTATTCCTAATGACATCACCTGAATGGGCGAAGCATTTGGGTAGAACATTTTGGACAAGTATCATAAGATGGCTGCCCAAATGCTTCGCCCCTACAAATAACCAATCACCAATAACCAATCACCAATGAACCATGAACCATGACCAAACATCCAATTCCCTTCCTTTTATATCTAGAATGGATTCTGCTGGGAATCATTGCTATTGTTGAATTCCTGCGGTTTCCCTTTCCCCACCTCCCGCGCTTCCCTTTCCTAAATCTGCTGGGTTTAGCCGTCTTTGGTTTGATGGGGTTGAGATTACCGACCCAGAAATCGGTTAAGGTGATTTACACCGGAGTGGAAATTGGCGTAATTCTCCTCGTTTCCCTGGTGGGTAAACTTCGCATGTTACCCTTGATGTTAATTATTTTAGTTATCCGAAACTGTTTTATTTTTGAACGACAAAGCCGCTTAATTATTACCGGATTCGCTTTTGTCTTATTCCTAATGCGGGAAGTTGACCGATTTCAGTCTCGCAGTCTTCGCCCTCGCCCTCCCTTTCGCCCCCCACATTTTGCGGTGCCAGAACGTTGGCTATTTATCCTCTTAAGTTCTATAGTAGTGTTTGGATTAGTCTTAGTCTTCTTACAGTTGTTAGTCGATGCTTTATTAGCCGAACGGCGCAGTCGGGAAGAATTGGCACAGGCAAATGCTCAACTGCGGCGCTATGCGGTGCGGATTGAAGATATTGCCACCTTACAGGAACGGAATCGTATTGCTAGGGAAATCCATGATTCCTTGGGACATTCCCTGATTACGTTTAACCTGCACTTAGAAGCCGCCTTACGACTCTTAGAGTCGAATCCCGCAGAAGCCAAAGACTTTTTAATCGAAGTCAAACAAGTCGCCGCTACTGCGCTTCAAGACGTGCGTCAATCCGTGGCAACCCTGCGGTCTAACCCGTTACAAGGGCAATCTCTAGAGGATGCGATCGCGTCTTTAATCCAAGAGTTCCACAAGTCTACAGGTATCTTACCCGATTGTCAAATCAATGTGTCCCATCCGGTGACGCCCGATGTGAAAATGGCGAGTTATCGGATTATCCAAGAATCCCTGACGAATATCTATAAACACGCCAAAGCCACGGAGGTGAGTATCCGGATTTGGACAGATTCCCGGTTCCATCTGATGATTCAGGATAATGGCAGAGGATTTGATGTGACGCACAATACCACAGGATTTGGTCTGCAAGGGATGCGCGAACGTACCCAAGAATTAGGGGGTCATCTTACCATTAACACATCGCCAGGACAAGGGTGTCAAGTTATAGTTGAGTGGTGATTCGTCATTTGTCATTCGTCATTCGTCATTCGTCATTCGTCATTGGGGATTAATGGTTGGGGATTGGGCTCTCGCATTCGCGTTGAAATGTTGGTATAAAACCGATAGATTTGGGCGCGAATGCGAGAGCCCCTACGAATGCATCTCCCCTATCTCCCAGACGTGCCATGGCACGTCTCTACACTGCTTCCTCATTTCCTGAAATGATTAAAATCTTACTGGTTGATGACCAAAATTTAGTCCGACGCGGATTAAAAGCCTTATTACAATTTGAAGATGATTTAGAGGTTATCGCCGAAGCGGATAATGGAGAAACGGCGATCGCACAACTGGAAACCCTACAACCTGATATTATTCTCATGGATGTGCGTATGCCCGTTATGGATGGTGTCGCTGCTACTCGGCAAATCTGTCAACGGTTTCCCCACATCAAGATATTAGTCTTAACCACATTTGACGATGATGAGTACGTTACCCAAGCTTTGCATTATGGCGCCTCTGGCTATTTACTCAAAGATACACCCCCTGACGAATTAGCCCAAGGGATTCGGGCGGTGCATAAGGGGTATACTCAATTAGGACCAGGAATTGGTCAAAAGATTCGGACACAAATCCCTGCTTCTGTCTCAAATTCCTCAACCGCCTGGGATGAACTCACCCCCAGAGAACAGGAAATCTTACGCTTAATCGCCACGGGTGCGAATAACCGAGAAATTGCCCAAACTCTGTATATTTCTCAGAAGACGGTGAAGAACCATATTACCCATATTTTAAGCCGATTGAACCTACGCGATCGCACCCAAGCTGCTATATGGGCAAACTCCCACTCAATCCACCGCTAAGAGTTCCACCGATTCGGCAAAAATCACAGGTTGATTTTCGTATTCGGCTTTAATAGTTTCTTTAAAATCTAAATCCCAGGTTAAATTGTAATCTTTCTCTATCTCTGTACTGACAAACTTACGCACCACCCCGGTGACTCTCACCCAATTTTGCTTTTTAATCGGGACATCGGGATTCGCGTTCACCACTAAAACGTCATTCCCCCCCAACAGTCCTTCCTGTTCTAGCTTAAATGTATCTGAACCGAGAACCTTCTTCACTTCCCCATCCACACTGACAATCTCACCGACAACCTCACTCGTATCCTCCGTCACATCGCCTAAGGTAGAACCATGACCAATCGTTGTCCCCTCTGGCTGCAAAGCCGCCTCATCTTCAGAGAAAATACTACAAGCGGGCAAAATTACCATCACCAAACCCAAACCTATCATCCGAAGTCCCATGGAGAACCCTCCTAATTGCGGTTATGCTTTAGACTAAATAAAATAGATGTGCGATCGCGTCTGGCTAGAGTCTCACTCCCACATCCTTCCCTAGAGATAAATTTCCCCAACTACTCATTGCCTTAACTCCAATGACACACTCCTTTGGGTTCGTAGTTGCGCTGTCTTCGCCATAAACCCTCGAATCGATTACTACAAACGCTGAACTCACTAACATTGCCTTAACTTCATTTATCATTAACCATCCTCGAAAACTATGTCTCACTTCACCACCATCAATATTCAGATAAAAAACGGTGAGATTCTGCATCAAACTTTGCAGGAGTTGGGGTATCAAGTCGAATGCAATACCTCAGTACGCGGCTATCACGGAAATACCACAGAAGCCGAATATGTGATTCGCCAATCTAATGGCTACGATTTAGGCTTTCGCCAGCATGGAGAGGCGTATGAACTCGTAGCCGATTTTTGGGGGGCGAGCATTAACCAAACAGAATTTGTCAATTCCGTCAATCAAAAGTACGCCCATAAAATGTTACTGCATTCTGTGCAAGAACAAGGATTTTCTGTCGAAGAAGAAGACGTGTTAGAAGATGGTACAGTACGGGTAGTTGTGGGACGCTGGCAATAAAAAAGTCCCCCATTTCCTATTCTTATGGTCAAAGCGGGTTGAGTCATTTGGTTGATGTCCGGTAATGTATTAACAAAAACCGCCCTCAGTAACGGCTGTTACATTACACGCCTAAATTGAAGTTTGTAGTAGGGAATCTTTGCTTGAGATTTCGTTAGGTTTCCTACGTCAACCCAACCTACAGGTTTTTATCTTTAATGCCCATGTCATATAGTGACTTTACGTTAGCCAAAGTCAAAAAAAACTTTGACTTAATTACTGTAGAAAAAATGAATACTTTCAGTCATGTTACTGAGTTTGAACCCAGCCCATTACTGACAGAAACTTTGCGTTATAATATTCCCTTAGCTTTAGCCAGCAATAGTGAAAAAGCTCGGTCTGAGATGATTATTGCTCCAATTTTAATCGACATTAGAAGACAGTTACAAGAGCAGATCAACTTATTTTCGGGAATTGAATTTGATATTGATAAAGAGTGCGGCTTGAATGGAGTTTGCGATTTTCTGATCAGCCAGTCTCCGGAACAGTTATTTGTCAATGCGCCAGTGATTACGCTGGTAGAAGCAAAGAAGGAAAATCTTATCGGTGGATTGGGGCAGTGTGTAGCGGAAATGGTAGCAGCTCAGATATTCAATGACCGCGAGGGAAATGGGATATCAGAAATTTATGGTGCAGTCACGTCAGGAACCAATTGGAAGTTTTTGCGCCTTAAAGGAAACGTTATCGAAATTGATTTGGATGAGTATTATCTGAATGATATTAAGAAAATTTTAGGGATTTTGGCAAATGCTGTTCGAGAACGTTAATGATTATATTGTATTATCTCCGGCTGAGTAATTGCGTCTATCCTAATCATAGTTACGTCTCTAGATTGATTAAAGGGCATACTTATTACTTATGAATAAATCCTGATCGCGTTCCCTTAACCCCAACCCTTTGATAAACTGCTTGAATTTCAGGTGCGGCTAGCGATCGATTAAACAGTTGTACATCACTCATCCTACCCTGAAAGAATCCCGGTGCACCTGGATGATCCGAACGTCGTCCCAATCGCAGAGGCTTAAAATTATTCAGCGAACCCTGTCGTCCCTTTGGGTTAAATCGATTCCTCAACTCAATCCCATCCACATACCATCGTCCCCCATCGATCCCATCTCGGTCTACAGTTACGACCAGATAATGCCAGCGATCATCGGCAATTAAGCACTGACTATCATAATTTGTCCAAGCTGACTCAATGCCATCAGCTAATTGTAAACCCAACCGACCTTGATGCAGATATAAACAATATCCTTGCACTGATCCAGAAGTTTCCACACGCTTATCTAAAATCACCTCAAGTCCGCGACTACGAGTCTTAACTCCCACACCAATGGAGAAATCTCCAACGCCAAAATTCAAAGCTGCTCCATGGGGAATTTCCACATAATCATCCCCATCAAATTGCAACGCACTCCCCAACCCTTGAGGCAGAACAAATTCGACAAACCGATAGGAATCTGGATTCACCTCATCCGGATGTCCTGCACCTCCTAATCCCGCCATACGACCTGGAACAATCGTCACCGGCGTCGCGCCCTTAATCGTACCATTATTTCCCCCCACAGTATCCGCCGCGATGTCCCCTTCTGTTTCATTTAACCGCCACCACGCAACCCGATTCGCAGGGACATAATGTTGAATGGCTTGTTTAACCCACGGTTGTGTGTTATCCCACAGGAGTAAATAGGCGGCTTGTCGCACCCGTGGCGATTCATCTTGCAAAAAGGCTTGAAGGACTAAATTTAACCCTGCATCCCCATAGGCGGTAGCTTCGGTAATGGCTGTCAAACGTTGATCCACTACAGGAGAGGTTAAACGCATCCTTACCCCAGCGATACCACCCAATACCACGCCCTGAGTCGGGGGTGGATTTTGACCGCCGAGAACCATATCATCATTTCTTGGTCGGTGAGAATCTTTTACCATCGCCCCTATCCCCTTTTTATTTATGATGCCATTCTTCTCAGGGAGAGATCGCGCCCTAATTTTATGGAGTAACCATGGGGAGATCAAGGGGGGTGGGGTTACCCTGAATTCCGGTAACCCCATGGGTGAGGGGGAGGCATACATCTTAGCGCGAATTCGGGTTCAGTGGCAATGCGTGATAAATAAGGGTGTAGAGGCTTGGCAAACCCGTCAAAGTCTTGTGTAATCAGAGGAATCGGATGAGCAAAGCTTGTGTGCGATCGCACCAACCGGACTACTCCACACCCCTATTGGTAACGTCTCCATCAAAAGCCTAACCGAAAACTTTAGGTTTTCGGTTAAATCCTCTCAACAGGGCGGGTTTAGTCGCATTTGGGCGAAAAAGAAAGGATAATTGTAAACGCCCAACTCTAAACCATCAATAAAATGCCAAATCAACCAATACCCTGGTTCCGTCGTCGAGATATTGTCATCGCCTATACATTCTTGCGAATCGTTTTAGGCGTAAACTTCTTTAACGTAGTCGCGGAAGTCCTCACCTTCAGCGATAGCAAGGTGAGGATGGACAGCGGGAAATCGGAGGTACGGAGATTTCCAAATTGTCCTGACCGCCAAACTTTTGTAGTACAATGAGAATAGCTCACCTAGGTCTAC
>NZ_JAVJZI010000152.1:0-49971 GCF_040223135.1 Coleofasciculus sp. G3-WIS-01 | reverse complement strand
GATGGATACTATGCCCAATTCTGTATTGACCATGACAGGACTGAAGATAGGACTCCGACAGGTCACAACGTAGGGTTAGATGTTGGTTTAAACCATTTTTATACCGACTCAGATGGTCAGACAGTTGACAATCCGAGATTCTTGAGAAAGTCAGACCAAGCACTGAAACGACTTCAAAAACGAGTATCCAAGAAGTTTAAGAAAGGTCAACCACAATCTAACAACTACAAAAAGGCTAAGCAAAAGTTAGCCAAAAAGCATTTGAAAGTCAGTAGGCAGCGTAAAGACTTTGCGGTAAAGACTGCATTGTGCGTAGTCCGGTCTAACGACTTGGTAGCTTATGTAGACGCGCCAGCGGCTTGCCGAAGGCTAGACTTGCAAGTGCGGAATATGGTCAAGAATCATCACCTAGCTAAATCAATTAGTGATGCAGCTTGGTCTGAATTTAGGCGCACTCTTGAGTATTTTGGCAAAGTATTTGGTGTAGCAACGGTTGCCGTTAAGCCTCACTACACCTCTCAAAACTGTTCCAACTGCGGCTGTGTTGTAAAGAAAACGCTTTCAACACGAACCCACAAATGTAAATGCGGGTTTATTTTAGACCGTGATTGGAATGCCGCGATAAACATACTCAAGGAAGCACTTCGTACGCTCCGGGCATACAGGAACATTCCAGGAATACTGGATAAACGCTTCGGGACAACTCGCCCTCTTTTGTATTGATGAGAATCAATACTCTAAGGTGGTTGGATGAGCGAAGAATCCCCCGCGTTTTTAACCGGGGGAGTGTCAACTATTTAAAAGAGCAACTGGGAGTACCCCCGGAACAAATTATCGCCTATGGACGTTCTGTTGGTGGCGGTTCAGCCGTAGATTTAGCCGCCCGTCACCCCTTGGCAGGTTTAATCCTCGAAAGCTCATTTACCTCCGCCTTTCGCGTCGTACTCCCCATCCCGATTTTACCCTTTGATAAATTCCCCAACCTGGACAAGATCACCCAGGTGAACTGTCCCGTCTTAGTCATCCATGGCACCGCCGATGGAACGATCCCCCTCTCCCACGGAAAACGCCTATTTGCCGCCGCCCCTGAACCCAAACGCTCCTTCTGGGTAGAGGGTGCTAGTCATAATGATTTGTTCTGGGTGGCTGGGGAGCAATATGGGAAAACGTTACAGGAATTTGCCCAGTTAATTGCCAAAACTCAATCCCCCGACAAAGGACAAATGACGAATGACCAATTCGTCAAGAAAGAATGACATCACCCCTGCTATTTTTGGTAAAATTTACTATAATTACTTTGGAAGGTTTATATTCCGGGTAATTTACAACATTGTTTACAACCGTACTGCCTCAAACGACCCAACCCTTTGGGTCAATTCCCGATGACCTATTTAACGCCATTGACATCCTCAAGCAGGAACTCAACGCCGTTATCCTTGCCCACTACTACCAAGACCCCGATATTCAGGATATTGCCGATTATATTGGCGATTCTTTAGGACTTTCCCGCCAAGCAGCTAATACAGATGCAGATGTCATCGTCTTTGCGGGTGTTCATTTCATGGCAGAAACTGCCAAAATCCTCAATCCCGACAAACTCGTTCTCCTACCCGACTTAAA
Organism: Coleofasciculus sp. G3-WIS-01; assembly: GCF_040223135.1. Lineage (NCBI taxonomy): Bacteria > Bacillati > Cyanobacteriota > Cyanophyceae > Coleofasciculales > Coleofasciculaceae > Coleofasciculus > Coleofasciculus sp. G3-WIS-01. The sequence goes on along the minus strand of NZ_JAVJZI010000152.1, from coordinate 48,351 downwards.
CGCCGGTTGCTCTCTCGCTGATAGTTGTCCCCCGGATGCGTTTGCCCAATTTAAGGCAGAACACCCTGACCATTTAGTCATATCTTATATCAATTGCTCCGCCGAAATTAAGGCGATGAGTGATATTATTTGCACCAGTTCCAACGCCGTCGAAATTGTCCAGCAAATTCCCCCAGATCAACCGATTATTTTTGCCCCAGACCGGAATTTAGGGCGTTATGTGATGCAGCAGACGGGTCGTGATTTGCTCCTGTGGCAAGGGAGTTGTATTGTTCACGAAACCTTCTCGGAAAAGAGAATTGTGCAGCTACAGATTGAACACCCCGACGCCGAGGTTATTGCTCATCCCGAATGTGAACCTCCAGTATTACGTCACGCGAGCTACATTGGCTCAACAACAGCGCTGTTGAAGTATTCCCAAACCAGTCCCCGTTCAAAATTTATTGTGGCGACAGAACCGGGAATTATTCACCAAATGCAAAAAGAAATGCCCCATAAGCGTTTCATTCCAGCACCTTCAACTAATAATTGTAACTGTAATGAATGTCCGTTCATGCGGTTGAATACGCTGGAAAAACTCTATCTAGCCATGAAGCAGCGTCAGCCAGAAATTACGTTACCCGAACACATTCGGATTGCGGCTTTACAACCGATTCAGCGCATGTTAGACATGAGTGCTAAGGTTAAGGTTTAAGTTCAGCAAAAATTAGGAGAAAAGTCCCATTAACCCGCCCGATGAGACTGTTTCACCCTCACTCCCGACTCCCCTCTTGCTCCTCTATCCCACCCCCCTTTCAAAGGGGGGCTAGGGGGGATGAGGGCTAGGGGGTGAGGGTAGGTTTTGTCGGAATGTTATTAGTGATATCCTGTATTGAACGGATCTACTAACCCCATCAATCCGACTGAGGTATTTATTAATGAGCAAGCTTTATCAAAAAGGACTATATTTAGAATATTTTACCGTTGGCTATAACATCCTTGAAGCCGTTGCTTCTATTCTTTTAGGTGCGCTCAACAATAGTATTGCATTAATTGGCTTTGGACTGGATAGTATTGTTGAATCCTTATCGGGATGCATTTTAATTTGGCGTCTCAGCCAGCATCAAAGCCTAACACCAGAAGCTGAAGAGAAAATTGAGCAACGAGCTACCCAGTTTGTGGCAATTACATTTTTCTTGATGGCTGGGTATATTGGATTTGAATCGCTGAGAAAGTTAATTACACAAGACGCTCCAGATCCCTCATTGCTGGGTATTATTCTCGCTATACTATCGTTGATTATTATGCCCCTATTGGCATGGCAAAAAAATAAAGTTGGGAAACAACTTAATAGTAGGGCGCTGATTGCCGATTCTAAAGAAACCTTGGTCTGTTCCTTTCTCTCTGTGGCATTACTTTTAGGGTTAGCGGGGAATTACTGGTTTGGCTTTTGGCAAGCTGATCCGTTTGCCGGATTTATCATCGTTTTTTATTTAATTAAAGAAGGCTGGGAGGTTTGGGAAGAGGCTCATGAATCTGATGTTGACTGAATCACTTTAATCGAATGACTCCAGCTACTGTAAAAGAATCTCTAATTATTTTCACCCGCTATCCAGAACCGGGAAAAACCAAAACCCGCATGATTCCCGCTCTAGGTGAGGAAGGTGCGGCAAACCTGCAACGCCAGATGACAGAAAATACCCTGGCTAAAGCAAAAAAACTGCAAGAGTTTCATCCTGTATCTGTAGAAATTCATTTTGCTGGAGGGAATCAACAGCTAATGGAATTGTGGTTAGGTGCTGATGTGATTTACCATCAACAAAGTGAGGGAGATTTAGGCGAGCGAATGGCATCGGCATTTGAGAGATCATTTGCAGCGGGAATGACTGGAGTGGTGATTATTGGTACAGATTGCCCCGATTTAGACACTCAAATAATGTCTGAAGCATTTAAATGGCTTGAAGCGCACGATTTAGTATTAGGACCTGCCCAAGATGGGGGATATTATCTGATTGGTTTGCGGCGGTTAATTCCTGAACTCTTTGTGAGAATTAATTGGGGAACCTCACAAGTCAGACAACAAACCGTAGAGATTGCCGATAACTTGGGATTAGCCATTGCATTTGAGCCAATGCTCCATGATATTGACCGTCCAGAAGATTTGATCAGGTGAGGACAGAATAGTTGTCCTCTATCGAGAGACTGATTTTTTTACTTAAAAAGTGTGATTAGATTAGCCCCTATCGCGTTATTCTTAGCGCGAATTTAGCGAAATCATAGGACTATGAGGAGTTTATCGGGCTTTTGCCCGGTGTAAGTCTGCCCAGTTCGGCTAACTTTCCCCTACCCCTGGAAATCTATCCTAGGGGTAGATTTGCCGTTCCTCGCCGACGCTGTCTTAACCACCTCCAACCTATGACTGTTGAACGTAAATGGTAGATAGTGAACAACCTCAAAACTCACTCCCTTAGTGGGGTAATCAGTAGCCTTGCCCTTTCCTTGTGCATCTGTAGTCTTTGGACTCCTCCAGTTCAGGCTGAAGGAAGCCGCGAATTAACCTCAAGTGGCGGATTTCGCCCTTTTTTGGACTATCGCCAAGACTCCTTGGAGACAGGACCAATACTGCGCCAAACGGTGATTCAGGTTTATGCTGAGGCAGGTGAAACGCTCTATTTAGGTTCAAGTGCTGTGGGCATCGGTCAGGGTACGATTAATTACACAAAACCCAGTGGTGCATCTGGTAGTTGCGACGACACGGGTAAGATTGAAAATCGTGCAGAAGAAAGAATCGGTCCGAATACTCTTTTTTCCGGTGGTTACAGCCCTTGTATCGTGGACGTTGATCAAACTGGGGTTTGGCAAATTAACGTTGTTAGTCCTAATCCTTCAAGTACAGTCAACCCAAACCCTATTCCCGCTGACGAGGATTGGTCTGAACAAGGTAACAATGATAACTTTGTAACCGCTTGGGATGTCACCGTAGCCGATGAGGGTAGAGAAATTCCGGGTCGCGCCTTTGCCAATTATCTGGCGCTGAATATGGGAGGTAGAGAGGCTCCCCTGAGTTCCGAAGCCTACGTCCTGACCGAAGAAGGTTATGTTTACCGCATTGATTTGAACGGTATCGAACCCTTCGGATTCATCTTTTTCTCAAACAATAAAGGATTTAGACGACCAAGCGGAGAGCCATTTTTCTCCTCTGTTTCCCTAACTCCACCCCCGGACTTCCAAAATCCGTTCACTAATCCCAATACTGGCGATGACCGAACCCACAAAATTTTCTTTAACCGACCTGAACCCGGAATTCTAAATACGCCCCTAGAACCCATAGCTCCTGGGGAGGTGAGGAATTTTCGATTTATCGGTAATGATGGTACGCCCGGTCAAGCCGCATCGCCAGGTGGTGGTACATTTAGGTTCACCACGACAAGGGCGGGTAGTTACAGAATTGTCATTGACTTGAATGGCGATGGCATATTCGGAAATGATGACGGCTCAATCCGAGACAGAATTATCACAGGTCGAGTGAGCCAAGGGGAAAATGAAGTGGTTTGGGATGGGCTAGATGGAGATGGAAACCCCCTACAAGGCGGTCGCCAAGGATTCGAGGTTCGCATTAATCTATTTGCGGCTCAAGTCCATTTTCCGTTTATAGATGTGGAAGCGAATCCCAATGGGATTATCCTGGAACGGCTGAATGGTCAAAACAGTCCAAATTTTACAGTTTACTATGACGATAGTCGTTTTAGTGGACCTGGCATCCCTCCTGATCCCCTAGATGCCTCAATCAACGGAGTTGGTCTAGCAGGAGTCAGCAGCCGTAATGGCGCTCATAGCTATGGTTGTATTAATTCTAGTGAGGAAACAACCTGCTTTGGCGATCGCAGGGGTATTGACACTTGGACTTTTTTACCGTCTCAGGATTTTACGTTTACGGATGCTATAGTCATCGCCAAAGCAGACTTGGCAATTGAAAAACGTATTCGTTCAGACCGAATCGTTGCCAATGGTAGGATTGTCTTTGAAATCGCAGTGACCAATAATGGTCCCAATGATGTCATGGGGGCAACGGTAACAGATACGATTCCTGATACGATTACTAATGTCCGGTGGACTTGTGCGATTACTAACGGTACTGGGAGTTGCGGTGCGGCAAATGGTACAGGCAATGCTATCGATACAACCGTCACTCTCAATCCGGAGGCTACCGCTACTTATACGGTAATCGGCACTCTCGCCAGAAATGCTTCGGGGACATTAACCAATACCGCCACAGTTCCCCTCGGACCGAATAACTCCGTAGGAGATGACATAACAGACCCCAATCCTGATAATAATACCAGTACCGTTCAAGCCCCGATCGAACGAACCGCCGACTTGAGCCTAACTAAGACTGCAGCCCCTGCTAGTGCTGCACCGGGGGAAAATGTAACCATCTCCATCACCGTCACCAATGATGGACCTCTAGCCACGACTGATGTGCGAGTGAGGGACTCATTACCCGCCGGATTGAACTTTGTTTCAGCAACACCCAGCCAGGGAAGCTATGATAACCAAACTGGCGTCTGGACAGTGGGCAATCTTGATAACGATAGTAGCGCCACGTTGCAAATTGAGGCAACCTTAACCACAAGTGAAACCGTAGTTAATCGAGCGCAAGTCATAGCCTCAGATCGACCTGACCCAGATTCTACACCAGGAAATAACATTGCTGGTGAGGATGACCAAGATAGTGCGGCGATTCCCTTGCAATCGGTTGACCTCGGCTTGAGCAAAACAGCACGCCCAAATCAGGCAAATGTGGGAGACGATATAACGTATATTATTACTCTGACCAATAACGATACTAATGATGCTACCGATGTGGCGGTGACGGAACTCTTGCCAACTGAGGTAACATTCAGATCGGCAACCGCGTCTCAAGGTTCATACAATAGCAGAACCGGAATTTGGTCAGTGGGGAATCTAGCCAATGGTAACGAGGCTACGTTAGAGATTATCGCCACCGGGGATATTCCCGGTTCAGTTATTAACACGGCGGTGATTAGTGCTTTAGATCAAGATGATCCGAATCCTGGAAATGATCGAGCTAGTGCAGAAGTGTTTTTTGCCGGAGAACCGCGCCTGCTTCTGGTGAAGCGCATTACTCAGGTGAACAGAGATGGACAAGTGCTAGAAGGAATTAACTTTAATACTGTTGTAGACGATCCCAATGATCCTGATGATAATGCTAGTGGGTGGTCTCAGCTACCTGGGGGAGGGCTTTTAGGTGTTCCCAGAATTAGTCCCGATAGAGTTTTGCAAAGTGGTGATATTGTTGAATACACGATCTATTTCTTGTCAAATGGTGGCACAGGGGTTAATGGGGTGAATATCTGTGATCTCATTCCAGAAGGGACAACGTTTATCTCTGATAGTTTTAGGCAAGGTAGCGGAATTTTGTTAAATCAAGACGGGACACCAATACCCCAAAGTAATGCAGCGGATCAAGATTCGGGGATATTTTTTCCTCCTCTAAATCCTGTCTCAACGCCCTGTGCTGAAGCCAACAATCCCAATGGAGCCGTGGTTTTGGAGTTAGGCGATATTTCTAATACACCTCCAACTAATGTGGGATTAATGCGCTTTCAGGTCAAAATTAATTGAAAATGGGGAACCAATGTAACCTCAAAGGTGTAACAGTTAACTCAGTGGGCATAAAGCAAGAGGAGGCGATTGAAATCGCTGCTACACAAACTTTCGTCCGCCTGCGCGGACTATACATCGTATGGACGAGGTATCCCGCCGCGAAAAATGGATGAAATGCAAACCGAAACGATTTCAGTTATTATTCCTGTTTTAAATGAAGCGAGTACGATTGGTTCGGTTTTAGAGAGGCTTATGGGTACTAATAATGTGGACGTTATTGTGGTAGATGGGGGGAGTCGCGATGAAACAGTCACCGTGGCGCGATCGCGAAATGTCCAGGTTATTTCTACCCCACCCGGTCGCGCCTGTCAAATGAATGCCGGTGCAGCGAGGGCGACGGGTGATATTCTCCTATTTCTCCACGCGGATACCCGTTTACCTGCCAATTTTGACTGTTTAGTCCGCCAAGGGCTACAAGAACCCCAAACTATTGCGGGGGCGTTTGAATTACGCATTGATTCTCAACAGTTTGGTTTGCGCCTTATTGAACGACTGGTGAATTGGCGATCGCGTTTTTTTTCGATGCCTTATGGCGACCAAGCTATATTTTTAAAAGCGACCAGCTTTCATCGTATAGGAGGTTTCCCTAATTTGCCAATTATGGAAGATTTTGAATTTATCCGCCGCTTGAAACATCAGGGACAAATTGCCATTGTTCCAGCATCTATTTTGACATCAGGACGACGGTGGGAACGGTTAGGAATCATCAAAACCACTTTCATTAACCAGCTTATTATTCTAGGGTATTTTTTGGGAGTTTCTCCTGACAAACTGGCGCGATGGTATAGGGGAAAAGGGTAAGGTCTTTGTGCCAATAAGTACCTGGACATAAATTCTGTCCGCTGTAGTCAGAAATGATAACAAGCGTCAAATGTTTACTGCTCCCTAAGCTACACCCTGACCGACCATTGTCAAAGGTTCAGGAACAGCCTGTTTCTCGATTTCTATTGCTATTTTATAATGAGTAAATATAGGAATTACAATTCCAGGATCTTGCCAACCTGTCAAAGTTCCTGTATATACCTCTCCCTCTGGTGATAACAGCACTTCTCCGGCACTATTCAGTGGATTAAGACCATCACTGATCCCTAAATAGAATGTCTCGTTTTCAGCAAAATTGAATCCAACTTCTCCGATTCCTGCTGCTAGTCCTTTGCCCATTGCATCAAACAAAAATAAGGACAAAGATGATACAGATGATACAGATCAAATTAACTCAATTCGTCTGTTTGCCTAACCTTAAAATTATTTTCTTATCCTTTCAATTGATTTTATTGATTCTTAATTAAATTTAATTTAACTTGGTATTTGATTCAATAATGTTTACATTCGGAGAAGTCTGAGCATCTATAATCTTACATTCTGCCCTGGAGCCCTGGAGCCTTGTCTCCACCGATAGTGTAAGTATTCCACCGGACATGATATGACGATTAAATCGGGCGCACGCCGTGCGCCCCTACAATTCTAATGCGAACATTAAATCATCTTGCTCTGTTGATTCTTCGGGATAAATTTTTTCAGCAAAAGCTTGTTGATATTGATTTAAAATCTGCTCTAGCAAACTATCTAGATCTTCTTGATTCATATTTTGCTTTTTTGCAATACAACAACGGTATCATGCTTAATTGTTCCCGCCCAATTCACATTTCTGGGTAAGTTTAACCGACGATTTTTTAGCAATAAATTAAATTTAAATAGTTTAACAAACCCAATTTCTTTAGCTATTTCTGTTAAAAGTTTAGCCACTGGAATCTCAACGCCACAAATTTTACTAATATCGCCAATGGCAAAGCAATAATAGCCACCTAAATTAAGATGATTGAAGCAGCTTAAAAAATGCGACTTCATGTCCATAAAGTATTTATAAACAACTCTTGATCGAAGCTTATTTTGTCCTTTACTCGCTTGATATTTCGTACCGTAGTAAATATCAGCAATCAAATCATCTAGATAGTAATTTCCGGTTTTCCCCAATTGGCAATGCTCTTTTCTGGGAATTCTTTCAGTTCCAATTTCTTGAGTATATAAATCAAGTCTTTCGCGATCGTTATTCACTAAACCCAACCAATGTAACTCAAACTTAGACGCCCAAACGTAATCAATTGCATTAATATAAGGCGGCGAAGTAATAACCGCATCACAACGCCAATCACCTGTAATATTAATAGCTGTTTTTGAATTCAATTCAATGGCATTTTTAAACGAGTTATTCAAGACAAACTGCCATTCCCCAATTGCCTCTAACGCTTTATCAAGATAGTCTTTAAAATACCGATAAACATCTTCGCGAGAACGCTGGGGAATTTCTTTAACATTTGCTCGTTTTGCGGCGAGAATCATGCCATCATTCATATCGGATGTTTTGCGGACTGTTGAAGCAAAAATCAGCCAAAATAAAGGTCGTATCGCTTCCGGAACTTGAAAAATTTGCGCTCGGAGACTTTCTAATCCAGCTTGGACAGGTTTTTGAAACCAAAAATCTTTATTGGCAAAATTAACAGTTTCTAATGGATATTTTATCCCATAAGCATTTTGCATGATTTGCTCGGCATAGTCTAGAATTTCTGCTATATCATAGATATGGGTTTTAACGCGACAGATTAGGCGACTTAGAGGATGATAATCAAGCCAATAAACTGATGCACCTTGTAATAAAGTTTCAATAATTGTTGTTCCTGAACCCGCAAAAGGTTCTAAAATTTTACATTGTTCTGTACCATACTTGCTGAAAAACCAATGCGGGATTTCCGGAATTGATTTGGCAGGCTGAAAACCAACAGAATGGATTTTGAGAGGTTGTTTTCGTTGTAGCGAAATCAGGGCATCTTGAGGTATATCGATAGGAATTTCGCCTTCAAGATGTAAGTAGGGGGGTTGGGGTATAGTATTGTCGGTTTCAAACAGTGAAAGTTGTTTCATACTAAATCCAGGTTAACTACCCTTATTTTGATAAGCTGTTCGTCATTTAAACCTTATTGTTAATAATTACGAAATCTTTGTAGTGCGACCAACCTTCTCGCTACCCATACTTTAAATGCGTGACAGCTTATCACTTTTGTAGGTCGGGTTTCCGAACTTAAGCGGGATTTTCTCAAAGAGTAATCCAACGCAGGCGGGTTAACCTGTTGGGTTTCGCTTACGCTCTACCCAACCTACTGGAAATACTGGAACTTTTACTTTATCCTAGAGGAACGACATACACCCAATCTTGATAATTTGAATCGCGGTTTTCCGTAATTGCTGTAATTTTATCTCTCAGTTTCTCTGTGATGGGTCTGGTTTTAGGCAACTCATAATTCTCAATCCGTTTAATTGGAGTAATTTTAGCCGCCGTACCACTTAAAAATGCTTCATCGGCAATAAATAACTCCGATTTATCCACAGGGCGTTCGATTGTGGGGATACCTAAATCCTTTGCCAGCGTCAGGATACTATCTCTGGTAATTCCTTCTAAAATATCTTGGTCATATCCGGGCGTAATCAGTTGTCCATTTCGCACCATAAAGATATTCATTCCGGAGGCTTCACAAATTTTTCCCTGAGCATTCATTAATAAGGCTTCATCAAACCCGGATTCTACCGCTTCTGTTTTTGCCAGAGATGATGTGATGTATGCGCCGCTAATTTTACCTCTCAGGGGTAAACTGTGATCTGCTTGACGATACCAGGAACTAATCCGACAGCTTACCCCTTCTGGGGATAAATAATCACCCAGTTCTAATCCATAGACGAAAAAGTCTTTTTCAATTTTATGCAGTCTGGGGGCAATTCCCAAATCGGACGTATAAATAAAAGGTCGGATATAAAACGAGGTTTTAACTTTATTTTTCTTGACAAATTCTACAATTATAGTTTTGATTTTATCAGCGGGTAAGTCGTAATGTAAATATTTTGCACTGTCACTTAATCGTTTACAATGGCGGTCTAAGCGAAACAGGAGAATTTGTTCGGGGTTTTGCGGATCAGGAATCCCGCGCAATCCGCCAAACGCGCCTGTGCCATAATGCAGCGCATGGGTAGCAATGGAAATCTTGGCATCATCGAAGGGAAGAAATTGATTCTTAAAGTAAGCGATTGGCAGAAATTTATGCATTTTTAAACTAGACAGTCAGGGCTATTGGAAGGTGTGATTATCGATTGTACTACAGCTCAGTGATTTTGCCAGGGATTAGAACATCGATTTAGGCACCCCGGTAGAGACGTAGCAGGCTACGTCTCTACACCCCTTCCCTGTCTCCCCATACCTAATCAATCCCCCTTGGTGTTCAACCACCCCGCTAAATTCTGTTTTTGAGTCGCTGAGGGATTTTCAATCTGTACAACCTGGTAACGGGTGGGTTGGGATTTGCCTAAGGTAACGGGTAAGGTACAAAGTTCGTCTTGGTGGAACAGGGTTAACTGAATCGTGTCACCGGGATGATAATCTTTTAGGCGATCGCATAATTGATCTGCACTGACTCGCCAACCGTCTATTGCTAGTAACTGATCCCCAGCATCTACCCCAGCTATTCCCGCAGGAGAGGTGGCGTTGACAAATTTGACCACCTCTTGCCCATTTTCTGTCTTGACAATTAACCCCAAATAGGGTAATAAGTCCTCGTCTTCCACCACCGTGATTTTTAAGCCAAAGGGTTCGAGATATTCATCAAAGGGCAATTCTTCTGTCCCCTCAATGTAGCGATGGAAGAAATCACTCAAATCGGTATCAGCGACAGACTCCAATACCTCTCGCAGTTGTTGGGGAGTAAAGCCAACCTCCTTGACGCCAAACTCTTGCCACATCCGCCGCATCACATCATCAAGGGAGCGCTGATTGCCATGACGCGATCGCACCAGCAAATCCAGTAAGAAGGATACCATTTCTCCTTTGAGATAATAGGAAATCTGACTATTATCACTATTGGCATCCCGGCGATATAACTTAATCCAAGCATCAAAACTGGACTCACTCAGGGGTTGCACCAAACGCCCTGGGATCAGTTGCATCCGGGTAATTTCTTTACTCAACCCCTCTAAAAAAGTCTTGCTATCGTAAATCTTTGCCCGTAAGGGGAGAACTAAATCATAATAACTGGTTGTCCCTTCACAAAACCACAGGGATGTGGTATAGCTTTCTTGTTCATAGTTAAACCGTTCCAAGACTTTGGGTCGAATCCGCTTAACATTCCACAGGTGAAAGAACTCATGGGCGACTAATTGCATAAAACGATTGTATTTATCTTTCGCCCGGAAACTGAAACGGGGGTAATTTAAGGAACAAGAGGTTTTATGTTCTAAACCACCAAAGCCTGTGGACGATAAATGCAGTAAAAACAAATATCGTTCGTAGGGTAATCCCCCATATAACTCGGCTTCTGTCTCGATAATTTTTGTCGTATCCGCAATAATCCGTTGGGGATCAGCATTTCCCTGTCCCCAAATTGCCAGTTGATGGGGTTTACCTAGAACCTCAAAGTCGTAAACCTGCTGTGTGCCTATTTCAAAGGGACTATCGACTAAGGTGTCAAAATCACTTGCTTCAAAGGTATTCTCAGCACCATCGACGGCGGGTAAGGGTGTTGTCGTCTGCCAATCCGATTTAGGGGGTACAATGGTCACCTGAATCGGCTGTTGCTCAAAACCAGGGACAAACAGGAATAATGCCGCCCCATTAAAATAGCCGTGGGTTGCATCTAGGTGATTGGTGCGTACTGATAATTCATTGGCAAAGACGCGGTAGCGGACAACGATGTTTGAAGCGTCTGTAGTGTGAACCTGCCAGTGATTTTTACTCTGTTTATCCCAGGGTAAGGGTTGGTTCTCTTGGACAGATTCAACCTTGAAATCCTGTAGGTGTTTGGCATATTCCCGCACTAGATAAGACCCTGGAGTCCAAACGGGCATTTTTAAATTTAGCACTGATTCAGACCAACCGTTCACCTGTAGTGTCACCTCAAACAGATGAGATTGAGGTTGAGGCATCGCGACGTGATAATGAAAGGTGGGTTTAGTCATTGATCCTTTGTCATTCGTCATTTGTCATTCGTCATTCGTCAGGGAATGGGGAACCGGGAATGGGGAAAAAGTTTTGACCCTTCACTTGGGAAAGAGGGAACCTGGCGGTAGAGGTGTGTAGGGGTTCTTTTCACTTATCCTTTTTTACCTCATCCAGAGGTGGCTAAACCCGCCCCCATCTTCCCCATCTCCCCTATAGTTATCCTAAAGCCGTCCAGCTAGATGGGTTAGTTGTTTGAGATTAATCAGACAAAGTTTTTGGTCTTGGGGTTCAACGTTAATCCAGCCTTTACTGTCTAGCTTTTTCATGATTTTGGCTGTATCTTCAACACTGATATCTGTAACATCAGCCAAGTCTTTATAGGGAATGTTATAGATTTCGGTTCCCTTTTCCCCCACTTGACCATAATTCTCTGCTAAGTTGACTAAAGTATTGGCTAACTTAATCGCCGGCGGTTGATGGCGTCGTTGAAAGCGGACATTAGTCTGACGTAGCCGTCTGACCATCAGTTGTAGCATCCTGTGGTGTAACTGGGGATCTTTGAACAGAGTTTGAATGAAGCGCTGGGCAGAGACGCTGAGTAATTTGACCGATGAAAGGGCGACAACATCTGTAGAACGGGGAGATTCATCCAAGATTGCCATCTCGCCAAAAAAATCTCCCCGACCTAAAATGGCTAAAGTAACGGCGTTGTCCCCATATAGGCGTCGAACTTTGACCCAACCGGACATGATAAAGTAAACAGCATTACCCCAGGCATCTTCCATTAAGACGGCTCGCCCTGTGGGATACTCATGTTCGACTCCAACTGACAAAAGCCATTCTAATGTCTCAGGGTTTGCCGTATTAAATAGGGGGAAAAGCTCACTAAAAGCTTTGGTGTGCATGAAAGGTTTATTAAAGTTGGATCATCTAAGATTCCATTACACCACACCAGAACAACAGTCCCCAACTTCCTTGAGTTAGTGGTCTGTGAGCAGGGGTGTAGGAGTGCAAAGGGGCAGAGGGTGCCGGGGGGTCTGAAACTGTAATCTGATTTCTCCTCATATCTCCTCAAATATGGTCAAAATGCATAGCTATAGCCATCCTTACGGTGAATTGGTGTGCAGTAATCTAATCGGACTGATCTCCTTTTGTTGTCAATAACGAATTCGCCACGACCATCTGACATTGGGCAAACCCTGGCAGTGAAAGTCCCTTTGTACTTACCTTTTGGCACCACGGCACGTACAATGTCACCTGTACAGAATCCCCAAATGGGACGCAAAGGACGATGTTTAACTGGATAGCCAAATTTATCGGTTTGACAGCGTTGTCGCCCACCCGTCCCAGTTGCTTTGACTGTCAGGATCTGATGGGTCAGCACATTAAGTGCTTCTGTAATACCCACACAGGCAGCGTCTAGCCAGTGGCTCTTCGGTAATCCTAATCGAACTCGGTTGTATTTAGTTTGTCCACCTGTACCAATACTGATGGGTAAACCCATTTTTTTGAGGCGATCAAACAGCGTCCATCGGGTAGAATTAACGGCGGCTGCGTCCCTTAGAGGTCGTTGAGATTGAGTCAATATCGCTTTTAATAAGTCTGGCTTTTTTGCCAAAAATTGTGCAATGGGCTTTGTCCCTTTTTTCGTATTGCATTTCTCACAAGCCAGACACAGATTAGAAATTCGGTTGCTACCTCCCTTGGATTTAGGGTGAATATGTTCAATCTGCAAGGGCAGGTTCTCTTTCTCACAATAAGCACATTTTCTGTCCCATTTTTCCAGGAGATACTCCCGAACTTCATAGCCGAAAAGAGTTCCCTGTTGGTATTCAACTCCTGAAATTTCGGGATTGTCCATTTTCTGAGTGTCAAACCGGACTAGCTCCTGTCTGATTTCACCAATCCGTGCAAATTTACACAAGCGTTTTACCCAAGTTTCGGTAGTTAAGACTCGATGCATCAAGCTTGGCGCTAACCATCCTTGGGGACGTTTTCGGTTAAGGAATCGTGGCTTGCGGTAACGAGTATTTCGGTGGCGGCGTCCCTTCCTGACGCGGAGGCGAGAGTCAAGAGCTAGCTTAATTTGAAGCGAACGATGCTCTAATTCCATTCCCCAAATGACCTCATCCCGGTCAGTTACAAGGGAAATGCCTGTAATTTTTGAACCGGGAGCAATCTTGAGAGTAAGCGGATGAACCACCGGATTTTCAACAACTCGTTTAAGAATCAATGTAAACGGATAACGCCGAAATACTGCCGCTTTACCAACATCTAATAACTTCCTAGCTTGTGCCGGATGAATTGGATGCATCGGTGTTTTTTTTTCATCAATGATAAAAACGTAATTTGACATCTTCTGTCAACCTTATTACTAAGTCAAGTTTGCCTCGACAATGTTAAACGGGCTTTTTCCTCTCTTCAGCACTACAGCTATAAACCTGTTCACTGATTGCTTAACTGAACTCGACAGAGCATGATACTGGCGTTCATATCAAGGTGTCGTGACCCGTCTAACGTAGACTACGGTGAGTCTCAGTCTGCACGTTCCGACTATGTACAGATATGCTTAGGTGTGCATAGTTCTGTATCGGTTTTTCGGAACGGTTAACCGTAAGTTAATTGACCAACAGTGTTTTTATTATCGCAGAGAAACGACGCGATCGCCCTTTTCTAAGTTCTCATAAATCCGCAATACTTCCTGTCTTGCCCAGCGATCGGCGGCTAGAATATCTTCTAGTCCAGGATCAGGGCAGTTATCACGGCTGTAGCGATCGCAGGTTTGCTCAATACACCGGGCAATGTCTAAATATTGGATTTTCTCGTCTAAAAACAGTGCTACGGCTTGCTCATTGGCGGCGTTTAATACAGCTGGCATTGAACCCCCAGCCCGCCCTGCGGCGTAGGCTAATTGCATACAGGGATATTTATCATGGTCGGGTTCTTTAAATGTCAATGTCCCCGCCTTGACTAAATCCAAGGGTTCCCAGTCTGTATAGATGCGATGGGGCCAGGATAAGGCATAGAGTAGGGGTAAGCGCATATCGGGCCAGCCTAACTGGGCTAAGACGGAGGTATCTTGTAATTCGATTAAGGAGTGAATAATGCTCTGGGGATGGATGACAATATCGATATCGTCATAATCCATACCGAAGAGGAAGTGCGCTTCAATTACCTCTAGCCCCTTATTCATCAAGGTAGCGGAATCGACAGTAATTTTGCGCCCCATCGACCAGTTGGGATGCTTAATCGCATCGGCGACGGTTACCTCCCCTAACCTGTCCACCGACCAATCCCGGAAAGCGCCCCCAGATGCGGTGAGGATAATTCGCCGTAATCCGCCCTCTGGGACTCCCTGAAGGCATTGGAAGATGGCAGAATGTTCCGAGTCAGCCGGAAGCAGTTTAACGCCATGTTTTTCAATCAGGGGATTGACAACCGGTCCCCCTGCGATTAGGGTTTCCTTGTTGGCTAAGGCAATATCTTTTCCCGCTTCAATGGCGGCAATGGTGGGTAGCAATCCCGCACAACCGACAATCCCAGTTACTACCGCTTCCGCATCACCATAACGGGCAACCTCCACCACACCCGCTTCTCCCGCGACTATAATCGGTTGGGGATCAAGGTCTGCGATCGCGGCTTTCAGGTCAGGTAATTTTTCAGCATCACAAATTGCTACGATTTCCGGTCGAAACTGCCGAATCTGGGCAGCTAATAGTTCCACATTGCGCCGGGAAGCCAATCCCACCAACCGAAATTGGTCTGGATGGTGAGTCAGAATCTCTAGGGTTTGGGTGCCAATCGATCCAGTGGAGCCGAGGAGAGTAATTGATTTCACAACAGTTTCTTAAAAATTCGCCGATCTTTATTACTATAGGATTATTTTGCACATCGTTCATCAGCCTGGAACTCAAGTTCCGGCTCAAAGCTTAAACCCGTTAAAACGGGTTCGCAAGAAACCGTAGGGGCGCATGGCGTGCGCCCGATTCAATGGTAAAATCTATTTCACAATTTTAGGTCAGTCCAGTAGATTGGGTTGACGCGAGGAAACCCAACACCATTCTTGATTGGCTGGTTACGGTTTTTAGTAGTGCGATCGCGTATGGCGAAGACAGCGCAACAAAAAGCTCAAGATATTACTCCCCTGTCTCTCTAGCAAACCAGCGCCGGATTAACTCCACTTGGAAGCAGTAGCCGCAACCACTGTCTTCAATTAACTCCCGTTGCAATAGTAAATTAAGGGTAGGATTCAAGCGATCGGGAAACTCGCGGGATAAAGCCGCCTTACCAATACTCGCCCCTTCCCCTTGTGCTGCCAAAAAGCGCAGTATCGCCAATCCCAACTCATCCACCTGATTGCGTTCGATGTCCGCAAAGAAAAAACTACCACTGCTTAAGGCTTCGGGTACGGCGGCTTCCACATCAACTACAGTTGCTAATCGGCGAATCGATACCTCTTGCTCATTTTTCAGGGCGACAATCTCAGAGCAAAGTAATTGTACCAAGCAAGGATGACATCGGGTTAGGGAGAGGACTCGCTCAACTGCATCTGGTTCATAGCGTAGGGTAAACTCTGGGATGGGGCGTTCAATCAGTTGGCGGGCTTCGGGTTCGTTCAGGTAACTGATATGTACAACCTGGACGTTAATCAGGTAACTCGCCCAGCGCTGAAATTCTTCGATAGTATGAGAACCAGCGAGTAAGACTTTGAACCGGGGGCGGTGTTGGATCAGGTGGCGTAGCATACCCAGGACATCGGTTTCGCTGAAACGTCCTTCGGTTAAGGCTTTATCCAGTACCTCGAATTCGTCTAATGCTAGGAGTGCGGTGTTGTTTTCTAAGGTTTTTTCAACATCATCCAGCCATTCGTCAAAGGTGGTAAAGGGGTCAGAGGTTAAGGCTTCACGAGTGAGGGGAGGTAAAGTTAAATCGGCTTGCCGTTTAGCAGAATAGGTCATCCCTTTGGCAAGATTATAGAGAAAACCTGCATGGTCACTCGCTGATGTGGGTGCGCCTTGCAAATCCACAAACATGGGGATGATGGAATGGGGGAGGAGGCGTCCCAGGTTATTTAACAGAGAGGTTTTGCCCATACGTCGCTGACCATATAGGAGTAAGGGAGGGCGGCGACGGTCTAAGATTAATTTCTCGATGCGAAGCCCAATGCTAGTGCGTCCGGTGAAGACTTCTTGCTGTTCAGTGAGGGGAATGCCGATGATGTAAGGAGAGTCAATTTCTTGATTAAGTTCGACTGTTTGCGCCAATTCAGTAATATGGTTTGTAACAATCTTGCACCAATTGCTGGCAATCGGGCGGAAGCGTAAGGTATATTTTTCACTGCTGCGGGTTAATTCGCGTAACAAACTGTCCAAACGATCTGCAACAGCAGTGATTGCTAAACGCTGGTTGTAAGCACTTCTTTGATTAAGGGCAGCATTTACGTCTTTACTAATCCGGTCAAAGCTACGGAGAAGGGAGCTGACAGGACTTTCGATTTCGCCTATCGTAAATTGGCGGTGTGCTTTACCAATTTCTTCTACGCTAATACAGTGTTCTAGATTCCTTGCGTCTAATTCAATCTGTGTTTTCTGAGCCGCCCAGCCTTGGTGAGTGTTACTTAAATAGTTAAGTGCAGCTTGCCCTTCTGCTGGGTTGCGTTCCAAGACTAAAATAAGGTATTTGTCTAGTTCGGGGAGACGTAAACGTTGCCACTCATCCCAAAAGGCTGAATGCAAACGCAGAAAGCAACATTTTCTATCTGGGTGTTTTAGGTCAAGACGGTAAAGTAGTGCATTCCAGAGGATGACAAAGGGATAGGTTACGATAGATCGCCACAAGCTTATAGTGACTCCCACACCCCCCGCCACACCTCTAGCCACGCCAAATGCTACACCTCTAGCCACGCTAAATCCCACGCCTAACACTACGCCAAACGCCATGCTCCCCGCCACGCTCCCCGCCACGCCAAACGCTACACCTCTAGCCACGCCAAACGCTGTGCCTACCGCTATGCCAAACGCCACACCTTCCACGACGCCTACCGCCACGCCCTCCACGACGCCTACCGCTATACCTACTGCCACACCAAACAGCACGTCTACCACCACGCTCCCCGCTACGCCAAACGCCATGCCTTCCGCCATGCCTTCTGCCACGCCAAACGCCACGCGAGGGACAACTTCATTCAATGACTCCCCCAAAGCTAACAACACTAAACCCAGAATTAAATTGGCAAGTATCGGTAGAATGATGTAGCCCTGAAACAGAAGCTTCCCCAATTTTTTATTTCCCCACCGTAACGAATTTATTCGGTTATTGTGGAAGTCAAAGGCAGGGTCAATTCGTTTTAGATGATTCCGAAACGCTGAGGGATGAAAGAACAGCCAAAACAGCAGTTGCAAACTCCCCAGAATCAAGTTCGGGTGCTGCTCAGGTGCATCAGTATAGGCGTTGCGTGGAACCGAGGGTGAAGACATCTCAATTTAAGCTTAAAACGTGACTCTGTGAACCCTAATATAAATTTGCGATAACGAGTTACAATTGCTGCTCCAACTGTAACTCACACTGTTGAAAAACATAATTAACCGCTGCAAATAACCGCTCCAAGTCCTGAATTGTATAAAACCTCTTATTTTGGGTAAAATTATCCGATATCAGTTGACCAAACTGCCAGATTGCCCCATTGGAAACAACACCAAATATCCTTTACAATGTTCTTGTAGTTCTAGGTTGGGTAAAGCGCTCGCTCTACCCAACTATTTATCCGATCGCGTTGGGTTTCTTTGGGTTTTCACAACCTACTCCTGAGAATTTGTTTAGTTGAGAGTTTGTACATCAGGATAATTCAGAATTTTGGTGTCAGCCGTTAGTAACGGGCATCCATAGATTCTTGCCGTAGCAACAATTATCTGGTCAGATGGATCGCGGTGAAACCCTATCAGTTTAGTTGACTCAACTACTATGGGAATTGTCAGATCGAGTAGTTGCACTCCTGGATAAGTTAAAGCGCCTGCTAACCACTCCTCAACTGAAATTGACAGAGTAAGTTTGCCAACCTCAACCAATTTAGCAACTTCCCAACAAGAAATTATGCTAATTCCTAAGCCTTGTTCCTGGTAGTTTTTTATCCACTTTCGATGTTGCTGAGTTAATCGCTGATTGTCGTCAACCCACCAAATCCAGATATGGGTATCCAGTATTATCATTGCAGAACTTCCCAATCTTCAACAGGTATAGCTGAATCAAATGGATCATCATAGCGAATAACTTTACCGCGTAGAGAAGCCGGATTTGAATTTAGAGATGTAAGATGACGTTCTAGAATAATGATTTCAACGGCTTCTCCAGCTTTAAAGGGTAAATTATTGAGCGTCAATGTTCCAGTTTCAGTTAATTTGGCTTCTATCCGATGTACTTTCATGTTTGTTTGTCTCTTCCTGAATGTTGCTTATCTTGATTTGTGGAAAACGTAGCTTATCCGCTAGAGTCGTTGGGTTTACTGACGTTTTCCCAACCTATTTTAATAGTAGTGTAAGTATCTGGCTCACTGGTAGAAAAATCTTGCTGATTAGTATAAACATTAACTAGCCTTGATATCGTGGTTCCCAAGTAGATGGGGTAAACCCGACTGTAGGGGCACCATCCTTGCGCCCTGGCAACTTAAGCTCAACCCCTCACCCCCAGCCCCTCTCCATCCCCCCTAGCCCCCATCCCCCCTAGCCCCCCTTTGAAAGGGGGGAAAAAAGGGGGGAATGAGGGGAGAGGGGAGCAAGAGAATCCGGTTCCCCTTCTCCCCAGGGTCCGGAGTTGGGGTTAGGGGATGAGGGGGAAAATGTCGAGGAGTAGATAGACACAGCTTTAAATCTTGCCAGCATTAGTTTTCCACCTTAAGTTGACACCAATGAAGGCTTGCGCCCTCTGCGGCAACAGCCACACCATATACATTGGTTAAGGTGCGTTACGCTACGCTAACGCACCCTACACAGGCGCTGGGTTCTCTAAGAATTCGTGAAGGGTTCTATCTGTTTTAACCCCTCCTCTCGCCAATCATCCCCCGTTTCCCCCTCTTCCAAACTAAACAAACGTTCGCGACAAAGAATTTGCAGCAGCAGGGGTAAACATTGACTTTTCTCCAAAATCCACGCCACATCCTCAACCGGAAACGGAATCGGTGAACTGTCAATCAATTCCCGCGCCTCCACCTCCGTTAATGCGCCCAGATAGGCGGTATAACCAAAGATATTGAAAAAGGGAGAACTATGTCCGGTATGAGACGCCAAATCTAGGGGAGATTCCGGTGTGGCTAAAATAAAAGCCAGATTTCCCCCCGTCTGATTTGTGGCTAAAGAACGTAAACTTTCCCAAAACCCATCATCTAACTCTGGACAACGCTGCAATCCCACGCCAATTTCATCCAATAAAATAACGGTGGGTGAATGCAAATGACTACTCACCACATCCATAAAATAATCCAGGTGACAAGGATTCGGCACTTTCATATTCATGCCTTCTAGAATATAACCCAGCAACTTCTCTTGGCTTGCCATCCGGGTATCCTGAAAATCCACGAATATCCAGCAGTAGCGTTCGGGATGGGGTAACCAGTCCGATTTTTGACCGGGACGTAATTCCTCTGGTGGCGTCGTGGTAATGGTTTTCAAGTATTGCAACAGAGAGGTTTTGCCGATGCGCCGCTTCCCGATAATCGCTGCATTTTGCAGGGGATGGCGTTTGAGTAAATTGAACAGGCGCTTGAGTTCCCGCTTGCGCCCAAAAAAATAGCGGGGATGGGTGATGGGTGTCCCCGTGATGAAGGGTGAAGACTCCTCCAGGGTTGGGTTTGAGTCATTGGGAGATGGTGGATTGTCTGACTCATCTGAACAAATATCTCGCCACTCTAACCCCAATGCTTCGCACAGTTCGACAAAATACTCAAAATCAACGGGTTCGCCATTGAGGAATTTTTTCACCGTGGATAACGATGGGATAACGTGTTCAGCAAACTTCTTTTGGCTGGGGTAGTCACTGCGCCGAAGTGCTGATTTGACGTTGTTTATGTACTCTGGGGCAACTTTAAGCGATCGCGCCATTATTCATGATTGGGGAACAGTGGATTCAGGTCAACTCAAAGTTAGCCATAAGTCAGCCAGGACTTAGGCTTTCTTGGTGTCTACATCACTATCCATCCGTGTCAATTGAAGCCACAACCCTTACCCATCCTCGTTCAGCGGCTGGAGCTGCTTGTTAAGGGAGGCAGAGCCTGCCTGGGGGCATTCCCCTGAAGGGGCGGGTAAGGGACGTAAAGGATAAGCAGGGTGTGGGGATAAGGGGTTAGGGTGTCGGGAAGATAAACGATTAGATGGGATGTTTTCTGGGTCGGTTCTGGCGGTTCGGTATCAAAAATAAATGTAGGACTTAAGCACACACGCCATTTAGGGTAGGGGCACGATAATATCGTGCCCCTACAGGTAGCTCCCTCGGAACCCGACGCTATTGGGCGATGGACAAGAATATGGTCTAATCTGGGTTTGGTAATTTGTGAAATATGTTGAGGAGAGAAACTTGGAGCGGACATTTCTAATGATTAAGCCAGATGGCGTCCAGCGTAATCTGGTGGGTGAAATTATCCAACGGTTTGAGACTAAAGGCTTTACCCTGGTGGGACTTAAGCTGATGAGTGTTAGCCGCGAATTGGCAGAACAACATTATGCGGTTCACAAAGACAAGGGGTTTTTTGCTGGACTGATTGAATTCATTACCTCTGGTCCTGTTGTGGCAATGGTTTGGGAAGGCAATGGTATTATTGCCTCTGCCCGGAAAATCATTGGTGCAACCAATCCCCTCAACGCTGAACCCGGAACGATTCGGGGTGATTTTGGCGTCACCGTTGGTCGCAACCTGATCCACGGTTCGGATGCGTTAGAAACCGCCCAACAGGAAATTAAGCTCTGGTTTAAGGATGAGGAACTGGTAAGCTGGCAACCAACCATCAACCCTTGGATCTACGAATAAGGATACTAGACGACTTTAGGGGTTTGGTAACCTTTCCCCCTACGGCGTGGTGAGGATGTCAAACACGAATACCCAAAGCGTTAATAGAACAAACACCCCAGACGCGGCTGATAGTCTGGGGATTTTCATAATTGAATTTCAAGCAACTAAAGTTGGACGTTGATGAATCCCAGGATTTGCCGCTTCTAACCGGGTAGCCAACGCAATCAGCGTGGCTTCGGCTGCGGGGCGTCCCACAAGCTGAACCCCCACAGGTAAACCCTTTGAGTCAAATCCGGTGGGAATTGCGATCGCGGGCAGTCCACTTGCATTAAACGGAGGACAGGGGGCAATCCAACGAATAATATTTTGCAACGTTTCCTCTGGACTTAAATCCGCCCACTCACCCACACGAATCGTTGGCTGCATATAAACCGGAAGCACTAGCACCTGAAACTTCTCAAAAAAACCGACAATCTGTCGCGATATAATCTGCATTTGGGCAACGGCTTGCAAATACTCCCCAGCCGAACCCGATTGGGCGGCAATCCACTGGTTCATCGGACTCAACGCCGCCACGGGAATCCCTGTAGCCGTTACCCCCGCTTGCCACACCTTTTGAAAAGGTTCCACTAAACCACTAAAATCTGGACAACCCGGTTCTACCTGATGTCCCATATCTTCCAATCGCCGCACCGTTTCATGCACCGCCTGCTGACAAACCTCTGCGGCATCCCCTAGAGGGGGTATCACTGTAGAAAAGGCAATTCGCAACTGACCTAGGGGTTGACGAGTGGCTTCTAGAAACGATACCTCCGGATCAGGTAACCAATAGGGATCACCCGGAATATAGCCCGACATCACATCCAGCAACGCCGCCGCATCTGCAACCGTGCGGGCTAAAGGACCATTAGTGGCAATTCCATTTTGGCGATCGCCTACAGGGGCAAAGGATACTCGACCCCGTGAGGGTTTAATCCCCACCACGCCGCAGCAGGAGGCAGGTCCGCGAACAGAACCGCCCCCATCAGAACCCTGAGCGATCGCGCATAATCCGGCGGCTACAGCAGCGGCTGCACCCCCACTTGATCCCCCTGGAGTGTACTCTAAATTCCAGGGATTACGGGCTGGGGGAAATCCTGGGGGTTCGGTATAGGGAAGAGAACCGACTTCTGATGTGGCGGTTTTGCCTAAAATAATGAATCCGGCTTGTTTAATCCGGGTAACGACTCCATCATCATAAGGTGCTATTTTATCTTTGAGAATTGGTGTGCCGTAGCTACAGGGCAACCCCTGCACAGCGGTGAGATCTTTGATAGAAATGGGTACGCCAAAAAAGGGGGGTAGTTCAGCACTATCTCTTATCTGTGTCAACTGTTCAGTTTTGGCTTTGGCATCTGCTAGCGCCATCTCAGTGGCGACACTAAAATAACTGCCCAGTTGAGGATTAAACTGTTGAATGCGTGCTAAATAAACTTCGACTAATTCTAAGGGGGATAGTTGACCTTGGCGAATTAATTGCGCTTGTTCTAAGGCAGATGTGAATGCTAAATCTTTGTTTGTCATTTTTCAGGGAACTCTTAACAGGGAACAGAGAACAGGGAACTCTTAACAGGGAATAGAGAATTCCCATTCTTAATTGATAATTCATACGTCCTTTGTCATTCGTCATTTGTCGGGGCGGGTGTAGTAGCGTGGCACACCTAAAATGGTGGATTAGTATTGTAGGGGCGCAGGGTGTGCGCCCAATTTCACCGTCAAATCTATTCCACAATTTTAGCTGTGTCAGTCCGCCATCGTGAGGAGAGCAAAGCGTAACGCACCATTTCAAACGATAATAGTGAAAAGAGCCCCGACACAACATTCACAATTACAATAATAGGCAATTGAGCCAATGACGCAGGGGTTTGGGTTGGTTGGGTTCTTGATAGTTATTGGGTAATAGTTTGATCAGCGCCTCTTGTAAAGTCTCCATCGCCTTCTGGACTTCTCCAGGTTTTGGTCGCTGGGATTGGGGAAAGTGCAAGGGTTCGCCAAATCGAAGAGTTAATGGCTTGCGAAAATAAAGGTCATGGGTGCCAATCAACGCGACGGGTACAATGGGTACGCCAGCCCGCAAAGCGTACATCATACCGCCTCGCGCTAAGGGTAATTGCAATTCACCTTCAACCTCACCCAGTCTCCCCTCTGGAAAGATTAAAATGCCATCCCCACGGGCAAAAATTGCCTGAATCACCCGTTCCATCTGTCGCATGTTACCCAATCCAGCGTTGCTGGGTACATCCTCTTCAATCGCGGTGGCTAAGTCGGCTAAATCTTCACGCCCTGATTGGGCGGCTTCGATGACTGCTTTTTCTTCTTTCCAGCGCCGTTCTAGGGGAATTACACCCCCAGCCCAACCCAAAATCCGGCGTTTCCACCAATTGTTATAGAGAGTACGAGCATCAGCCGGAGTATAGTAGTAGGGACGTCCTGGAACTTCGGCGAGAATCAGTAATGGATCAATATGATTGAGATGGTTCGCGGCGAGTAGTGCGGGTTGAGTGGGTATATGTTCCGGATTTTCTATTCCCACGGGGAACAGAAGATGAATGAACGATCGCAGGATGAAACGCCTTACCCTTGGGCTGACTCGCTGATCACAATCCCCTTTTGCGATCGCCTCAAGATTATTTCTAGCATTTTCGACAGCATAACGCACTCTGCGATCGCGGGCAGCACTCAATCCTTCCTTCACCCGTTGAATCATTGCAGGTGTCAGGGGTGGCGGTTGGGTTTGTTGTGTTTGCTGATTCTCTACAGGGGGACTCATAAGTAATTCGGAAAACAGGGGAAACTGAGGTAGCCAACAGAGACTTCATCACTCATCTTTGATAACGTCTTTCCAAATAGGAGATGCAATAGCCCAGTTTTTCCTTTGTCACTATCTCTACGCCGTTGCTTCAGTTACAAAATCCTGAACGACTTGGATTCGCAACGGTTCAAGTCACAACAGTAGCATAGACAGTTGAAAAACTGGCATACTATTACATACCCGTTTTCTAGGTCATTATAGGAGGTTCAGCTCCTACACCATCCTCAGTCAGCCCATCTAATGTAGTAGCGTGGCACACCTAAAATGGTGGATTAGTATTGTAGGGGCGCACGGTGTGCGCCCAATTTCACCGTCAAATCTATTCCACAATTTTAGCTGTGTCAGTCCAGTAGTGGCGTGACACATCTAATTGGATGGATTAGAACTGTAGAGTAGCACGCCCCGTGCGCCCGATGTAACCGTAAAATCGATTCCACCATTTTAGCTGTGTCCATCCAGTCGGATGGGTTAGACAACAGCTACAACAGAAGCAAAACATTGAGCAACGGTACATTAGACCAAAAAAATTAACGTTTTTTCCCATGAAATCTATGAGCAAATACAGTCGATTTCTTGTTTCTCTTTTCGCCTTAATCGTCGGGTTTTGGTGTCTTAACCTTCCCAACTCTTCCAGCCTAGCTACGGCTGCGCCCCTACCCCAATTCCTTCCCACTACTCAAGTAAGCCTAGCATCAATCGATTCATCCCTGTTGGAAACATTACTCAAACGCTCTTATGTGAGAGCCATTGAAGATGCGAAAGTCGCGGATGAGTCAGAAATATACACAACTCTCCAAGCTATTTCCGCCAACAATCCCAATTTAAAATGGAGAGATTACCAGGGGCAAAAACAAGTATTAATGGTTACCTGGACATCCTGGAATGGCTATGATACTCAAATTGGCTTACCGATGGAATTAAGCCGAGAAATTTGGGTAACATCGGTTCCTGAACTGCAAACCTTTGCCCGAACCTTAAACCTTGACTCAGAAAGCCTCGCCTTACGCCTAGAACAATACCTCGGTTTACCACCTCACAATGGCAAAACTAAATTTGTGGAAATGTGGGTGAATGTGTCTGATCTATTTCGTCCTTGTCCCGATGCAGAAATCAACGATACTCGCTGTGAGGTGAAATTCCCTGAGACTGTTGATCTGCAACATCAGGATTGGATCAATAATTTACAGTTAGCCTCTTATGAGACTAATGGTTATCCTTGGACACGATTAGGTTATAGCTATGATTGGGGAAGTCTTGAGGGTGAAATTGGTGCCAGTGAATTTGTCGTCAGAAAAGGCGCAAACGTTACGATTGAATCTGTGAAAAACACTGTAGACTACTGCAAAGCTTAGGGATACCTGGAAGTAACCTAAATTACCAGGGGAGCTTTTCAGTTGTCAAAAGAAGCTCCCCAAGCTTTTACTTCCATTAATTCTCTGGAGAATTATCGTCTGTAGGAGGTTTAATGTCAACATCAGGCGCTGTAATCGTCTTTTCTTCTTGGGTAACTTCGACTTCAGGAACAGTAATGGTTTTTTCCTGAGTGCCTACATCAACTTCTGGTCCTTCAACTTCATATTCGGGCATCTTCCCCGGATCTACGTTAACATCAACCTCCGGGGCTTCCCCTGCTTGCTCTTTTTCCACGCGACACCCTGTTGAAACAACAAGCAGTAAAGCCAGAGGAAGTAATAGAAGGGGTCGTTTTAGAAAAGACATAACTTTTTTATAGAATACATTATCCCGTTGCTAGGGTATTTACATGAGGTAATAACTCTTAGAACCGAGATGTCCTAATTATATGTAATATAGTCAAATTAAGCTTATATCTTTAGGATGAAATTATTTGGAGTAGCTTAGTACGTATAACTTGTTACATCAGCCTCGTAGGGGCACCATCCTTGCGCCCAACGCCAGGTTTGCGCGTTTTAGCCATAAAGGTTTCGTCTTGGAATAAGGGTACGGCAATGCCGTACCCCTACGGGATTCATAGGCATAGTTTAACTCGTCTTACCCCTTCCCTTATCTGGGAGGACAGAAAAGGGAACTTATTATCTGTCCTGAATTGGTCTGGAAGTTAACCTGACAACAACATTAGTCTGGTTTCATCATCAAAGTAATCAGGATAAAAGGATGGATAACCGACATACATCCCCTGTACAATCTGAACAAACTATTCAACCCGTTGAGCTTGTCACTCCCTCTCAGACTCCAATGGAAAACCCTTCTAACTGGATGCGAGACGGAGACAGCCCCGCCGAAATTATTCTGGCAATCGCCGTATTGATTGGTGCGATCGCGGGATTGTTAAAAGTTGTAGTTCCCTAAAATACAGGATGTGGGCAATTCATGAATTGCCCCTACTGGCGTAGCACACCTACTTGGGTGAATTAAAATTGTAGGGGCGCACCGACGTGCGCCCTTTTACCGCACCGACGTGCGCCCGATTTAATCGTCAAATCTATCCCACAATTTTAGCTGTGCCACGCCCCTACTGAACCTTACACAAATCGATGCATAAACTCATAAGTCAAATCGACTCGTCCTTTACGTAACATCGCCGGGTCGAATCGTTCTGTGGTATTACAAGTCATTAATACCACTAATTTTTGCTGCGCTTTAATCCCGGTGTCATCAATCACGCTTTGATATAACGTTCCATCCAACAAACTGAGAATATGCTCCGTTTTATTATTCCATTGCGCCACTTCACTGGCTCTATTTTTGGCTAAGTTATCCGCTTCGTTAATAATTAGGGCAACTCGTTCTAAATAACTCGGCGGCACAAAATTTTCTACCGCATCATGATCCAGAATGAAAATAGTATACCCCAACGGCACCAGAATTTCCTTTGCCACTGCTTGTGTCCATACCGTTTTCCCGGTTCCCGGTTCACCATGCACCACAATCGCTAATTGATTTTGATCCAGAATTGCCTGCTGAACTGTATCTGTAAAGCGTTGAATATCACTGGGAAAATCTCTAATCTGAAACTGACTTTGAACCTGTCCCACTCGACTCTGATAGCCACTCAACATCACAGCTACATTATACGTAGCTTTATTTACCAAAGGTCGAATATCATCAGCCATTAAACAGTAGCAGCGCCGTCCTTGACCCTGGTTATTAATTTGTAACCAAATTTCTGGATTAGACCAGTAGCCATAGACTGTGCCAAAAACCTCTAAACGTTCCCAGTTGACAAACTTTTCTATGGGATAATAAAAGCGGCGATCCATGTAATCTTGAGTAATTAAATCGGGATTGCCCAGAATATTCAAAACTTTAAATAAGGTGACTTCTTGCAGTCGATTCAGGACATACTCAATGGGAATACTCTCGCGGGTGACTGTTTGGGTAACGGGCGTATTGACGAATATCGCTTCTCTCTGAGAATGATTGGGGGCTGGCGGGTCAGGGGTAATGTACTCCCAAAACTCATCCCACTCATAACGCATATTTTCGGAAAATAAGCTCAAAACATTGGCAAAAATATTATAGTGATTTCGCCCTAATGTATCAGCAATATCACTGGTAAAATCCAGGGTTTTTTGCAATAACTCCGAGGTATCATTTTGAAGTAAATGTAAAATGAAATCCAAATCAAATTGCCGAGATAAAGGACGCCAACCCACTCCCAATAAACCCTTAGCTTGCCGATCATTCTGATGAGAATTTTCTTTAGACCAAACCTTTTCTGAATTCATAACTATTTTTTCCTGCTGAGTTTGAGACTCCTGGCGGATTAGAGTTGCTGTAGATATTCAGGGGGAACAAAATCTACCAACCACACCCCATTGTCGGAACAGTAGAATGTATGACCCTTCTCGGACATCGCTTTAGCATCGATAGCCAAAACCACCGGACGACCATGACGCTGTCCTACTTTTTTAGCCGTTGCGATATCCTGGGATAAGTGGACGTGATGCCGGGACATTTTACATAAGCCTTGACGCTGAATCGATTCAACAGTTTGGTGACCTGTTCCGTGGTAAAGTACTTCTGGTGGAATGGTTGGTTCTAACTGTAAATCCACTGAGATACTATGCCCTTGATTGGCGCGAATCCGTGTTTGTGTCCCATCAAAGGAAAAGCGTTGTTTATCATTTTGGGCGACGACTTCTTTAAGTTCATTGAGAGTAAGAGGAAAGGAATAATGTTTACAGGCGGATAGCAGTTGATCAACTTTGACCCAACCCCCGGGTTCTAAGGTTAACCCAATCCGTTCGGGTTGATGCCGCAGATGTTTGCTGAGATATTTGCTAATTTTAACCAGGCGGGTAGAGTTCATGGTTGATTGATTCAATAGCTTTTAATTATGGTTTAGCTAACCATAATTAATGGTTGGGTAACTTTGCCTTAAGTCTGAGTCGGATCAATGGGTTTATACTCAGGGTGAGGATTATGTGGAATTGTATTATATAATACTACAATTACTAAAAATTGTCTACCTGTAAACTATTCTGTCGCGATTGAATCAGTTCTCGCGCCGCGAACCCTACTGGTAACTCGTTGGGCATTGTCTGGGGTTGCATGGCTTTGCCAACAGGATCATACTTTTGAGGATTCCTTGGTGAGAGAGAATTGGGGACGAGAGATGCCTGTTTCTATAGCTGAGGGAGTGTAATTAACGCCACCTGCTAAGGGATGAGTTGCTAGGGAGGTAAGATTCATACTTTGGATATATATACTCCGCGATCGCACTGGATCTGAGGCTTATTTACAGTGGATTTCGGAAAATGTATCTGTTCGATGAGAGATACAAGCCTTTTGATTGTTGAAGGTTGTAGGGGCGGGTTTTACAACTATCGTTTCTTTTCGACCCAGATTTGACTAAACCCGCCCCTACCACTGGGCTAGTTTAGGGACTTTCGTTTTGCCCTTGATGATAAGGTTGAATCAAAACCCGCCCTGACTTTTAAATGTATGTATAGGAATGAGGGATGAATAATTTATTTATGTCCTTTGTCCTCACATCTGGGACAATGATAATTTTGAAAAAGTCGCCAATTTTTTCAACTTGTACACCGTCACATTTCGCTCTGTTTAATGTTTACTGATGACCTCTCACAGCGTATCCAATCCTTCTGGAAATTTCTGGTCAAATTATTAACCAGCCATTGGCGTTCTCTGGTTCTATTATTTCTGGGTATCTATGTCCC
This sequence comes from Coleofasciculus sp. G3-WIS-01, assembly GCF_040223135.1. Lineage (NCBI taxonomy): Bacteria > Bacillati > Cyanobacteriota > Cyanophyceae > Coleofasciculales > Coleofasciculaceae > Coleofasciculus > Coleofasciculus sp. G3-WIS-01. The sequence goes on along the minus strand of NZ_JAVJZI010000152.1, from coordinate 18,701 downwards.
CGTGCAAATCTTCGGAGAATTAGCCGAAGAAATTTGGGAAAAGGAAGGGGGTTTTCCCTGGGATGTGCCAATTTTATTAGCGATTCATAGTACAACCTCACCCCAACTCGATGGGTTTGTGATAACCCTGACGAACTTGGGTGCATATTGGGGGGTGTTTCCCTTCTCTGTGGCGATAGTACTGCTCTTGGCATTCCGACGCCAGTGGCGATTCCTCACCTATGCGCTGATAACCTTTTTAGGCAGTCTTATTATTAATCGTGCTGCTAAGTTAACTTTCCAGCGAGTACGTCCGAGTTTGTGGGAATCCCCTGCGCCAGAGCCTGATTATGGATTTCCCAGTGGACATGCGATGGGAAGCATGACATTTGCGATTGTATTAATTATTTTGACCTGGAATACCCGTTGGCGCTGGGTGACGGTGATTGGAGGTATCGTGTTTGCGATCGCGATCGGTTGGACTCGGATGTATTTAGGGGTTCACTACCCCAGTGATATTATTGCAGGTTGGATGGCATCCATTGCTTGGGCGGTTGGCGTCTGTTTGGTGATTAGACCCCACAGGAGTCAGCGACGACTGGAGAAAGAGGAGACAATACCACTTGATTAGTGGATTTACCGGCAATTTCGGTCTAAAGCCTCCCCCTTGGAAGCGGGACTTTTTCTCCAGATAAAGTTATCCCACACCGCACTAGGGCGTCGGTCAAAAAACGGGGAAATGCTGACATGAGAGTTGTCTTCCTCATGAAAAACCCGGTTTGGAGAAAATACGTGATCGGCTCTCTAGAACCCACATTCCGCACTTCATAATGTAATACGTGATGATTACGCACTTGTTCGTACTACTTGGCATAGTACAAGTTGACGTGCGGAAGGTGGGCTAGAAAACGTCTAAATGAGTTGTACAATAGCAATCTTTGCTCCTACTTTTCTTCCTTGAGATCATACCCTGACGATTGCCCATAATTGCAATGCTGTAAAAACAAAGGCTTCAGGCGTTTCTGTTCAGGGCGTTGAACTGGACAAAATATGACGATTTTTAACTATGTCTAAATGAGTTGTACAATAGCAATCTGGGTTTTTAGTGTTATTCCTTGACATTGTAAATTTTTTAGGTTAAGTTTAATTGAAAGTTAAGGTTTAGTAAAAAATAAAGAAAATGCTATAGTTCTGAGAAACATCATTGATGAAATGTGCAATATCCTTAATGAGTGCTTGAGTCAGCGCTCATATAGTTTCTAAAGATGAAATATCAGAGTCTTTAGATTTCTGTTACGAGTGCCTGACTGTAAAATATGCTGATCACCTTTGTGCTAGCAAAAAAGCGAAGGTGCAGAATAGATTTTTGCAGTTTTTTTTCGGTCATGCTGCACTATAAAATTAATTGTATTTAAGCAGCGGTCAAACTACAGTATAGTCCCTTCAGACTATCCCATGCCTAAAACAGATTTTGACCATAGCTCTCCGTTTGACGAGACTTACAGTTGTTAAGATTGTCTCCACTAGAATGATCAGATTTTTTCTGACAACATATAGTTTCTAAAAATAAAAGTGTCATTCTATTTACTTAGCTATTAAATAAATAAAAATTTATTTGAATTTGTCTTATGAATGAAACAAATTTAAATTTTAAATATCAATTTACAAAACTTACAATCATTAACATTATTTCTAATATTATTGTTCCGTTAGTCGGGTTAGTTGATTTAGCATTCTTAGGACATTTAACCGATATTCGCTATCTAGCGGGAGTCGCTATTGCGGTCATTCTCTTCGATTACCTTTACCGCACTTGTAAGTTTTTACGTATGGCAACGACTGGTTCAACGGCTCAGGCTGTGGGACGTTCAGACCACGATGCTGTGTTATTGATCTTGTTGCGAAACGGTTTAGTCGCACTCGTGGTTGCGGCAATTATTCTACTCTTACAGTACCCCATTAGAGAACTCGGTTTTACCCTACTCAGTGCGGCACCAGAAGTAAAAGCCGCCGCGAGAGACTACTACAATACCCGGATTTGGGCAGCACCCGCCGCGTTATCTAATCTCGTGCTAATAGGTTGGTTTTTAGGGCAATCTCAGAGTAAGAAAGTGCTAGCTCTATCCATCATTAGCAATGGCACCAATATTGTTTTAGATTACTTATTTATTGTCCAGTGGGGATGGAATAGTGCGGGAGCGGGTGCAGCAACGGCAATTAGTCAGTATGTGATGTTCGTTTTAGCGCTAATACTGATAGCTGGAGATGGTTATTTGCAGAAATTACCAGCCGTAGCCAGACAAATTATTGACCCTGTGGCGCTAAAAGCCACATTTCAGATGAATTTCGATGTATTGATCCGCTCGCTGGGAACAATTACAACGTTTGCAATCTTTGCAAGCTTGAGTGGTTTTCTGGGAACCGTCGTTTTAGCGGGCAACAGTTTAATGGTGGAAGTGGTCAATCTCGCCGTATTTTTGATTGAGGGTTCAGCATTTGCTACGGAAACCCTAGCCGGAAATTTTCACGGTGAGGGGTGTCACGAGAAGTTGCTTCCCCTACTGCGCTTATCTGGGGGAACAAGCTTGAGTTTAGGACTAGCTCTGGCATTGGTTTTTATTTCGTTTCCAGAAAAAATGTTTGGCTTATTAACCGATCATTTAGAGGTAATTGACCAAATTAATGACTATGTTTTATGGCTATTTCCTGTGTTAGTTATGGTAGGATTTGTGTATATGTTAGAGGGATATTTTTTGGGGTTAACTCAAATGTTTGTCCTCCGAAATGGTATCCTAGCCGCGTTTTTTATCGGATTTGTTCCTTTAGTGATTGCGGCATGGCAGTTCCAGAATGTTCATCTATTGTGGTTGGGGTTATTAGTGTTTATGCTGATCCGAGCGATTACATTGGCTCTCTACGTACCGTCAACTCTAAAACCGGATGATGGTTTGGAGTTCAATCTAGGTACAAGAGTAGGCTCACTGAAAAATAATTAAGGGAATAAAACAAGATGAATCAAACTCAAACCGCCGCCCAAAAATCACCGATGATGGCTTTTGTTGAACTGGTGAGTGGATTTTGGATTTCCCAGGCGATGAATGTAGCTGCTAAATTAGGTATCGCTGATTTATTGACAGAAGAAGCGAAGAGTGTTGACGAGCTGGCACAAGCTACCAACACTCATGCGCCATCGCTTTATCGGCTGCTGCGTACTTTAGCAAGTGTAGGCGTTTTTACTGAAGTAGAGCCACATTGCTTTGCCTTAACTGAGATTGGTGAATATCTACGCAGCGATAATCCTGACTCATTGCGCTACCAAGCTATCATGCACGGCGATGAATGGCACTGGCGGAGTATTGGGGAAATGTCTCGCACGATTAAAGACGGTAAACCCGGAATACAGCACCTTTATCACGTCGATAGCTACTGGGAATATTTAGCCCAAAATCCGGAGTTTCAATCCAGTTTTAATCAAGCCATGCTTGGTGTATCAAAAAACTATCATGCGCCATTAATTGAATCCTATGACTTCTCTAAATTCAATAAAGTTGTAGATGTCGCGGGTGGTGAAGGGATTTTTCTCTCATCCATTTTGAAAGCTAATCCTCACCTGTATGGAATCTTATTTGATATGCCTTCAACGATTACAAAAGCGGCAGATTTTCTAGAAAAAGAGGGATTAGTGGAGCGCTGTAAAACAGTGGGAGGTGACCTATTTAAGTGTGTGCCTGTCGGTGGTGATGTCTATACTATGTCATATATTATGCTCGACTGGGATGATGACAGTTGTCTCAAAATCCTCAAGAGTATTCGTCGGGCAATCACTGACAAAGGAAAACTGCTGATTATTGATTCTATTATTCCTGCAGGTGATCAATACAGTTGGATCAAATGGGTTGATTTATTTGAGCTATGCATGGGTTTTGGAAAAGCACGGACTGAAGCCGAATTCAAAGAAATTTTTCAGCAAGCGGGTTTTCAATGGTTGGAAACTTTTTCTGTGGGGACTCCCAGCAGCCTCATGGAATTAGCACCTGTGTAATTGTCATCTAAAAAATTTACCACTATTCACGTTTAGAAGAGATTTAAATGACGAAAGAAATCAACTATCACATGTCCCCCGAAGAATTTCGTCGTCGGGGATATCAAACAATTGATTGGATCGCCAACTACATGCAGAATGTAGAGGATTTACCCGTTCTCTCTCAAGTTAAACCCGGAGAGATTAGAGCCAATTTGCCCGATGCTGCCCCCCAAACAGGTGAATCCTATGATGCGATTTTAAAAGATATTAATCGGATCATTGTGCCGGGATTAACCCACTGGCAATCGCCTAACTTTTTTGCCTTCTTTCCAGCGGGTGCGTCTGCTCCCTCAATATTAGGAGAATTAATGAGTGCGGGTATGGGGGTGTTAGGATTTTTGTGGGCAACCTCTCCCGCTTGTACAGAGCTAGAAACCCATGTACTCGACTGGCTGGTTGATATGTTGGGATTACCCTCCCACTTTAAATCCTCAGAAACTGGGGGAGGAGTATTACAAGATTCAGCCTGTAGCGCGGCTGTGGTTTCTCTGATCGCCGCCAGAGAACAAGCTCAAGCTGATATTAATCGGTTGGTGGCGTACACGTCAAAAGAGGCGCACTGTTCCATTGAAAGAGCCGCAAAAATTGTTGGGTTGCGTCCGGAAAACGTGCGTTTAATTGAGGTGGATGAGCATTATGCGATGTGTCCAGAAGAACTCCAACAGCGTATTGAAGCAGATATCCAAGCTGGTTTGATTCCCTGTTACTTAGCCGCAACCGTGGGAACCACCTCCTCCAACGGAATTGACCCGATCGCCAAGTTGGGAGCGATCGCGCAAGAATATCACCTCTGGTTCCATGTAGATGCAGCCATGAGTGGTACCGCCGCTTTATGTCCAGAGTTTCGCTGGATTCACAAGGGATTAGAACAAGCTGATAGCTATGGCTTCAATCCCCATAAATGGATGATGACAAACTTTGACTGTAATTGCTTCTATGTAAAACATCGCGTAAAACTGGTTCAAGCCCTCTCGATCATGCCAGACTACCTGAAAAATGAAGCCACAGAATCTGGACAGGTTATTGACTATCGAGACTGGCAGATTCCCCTCGCTCGCCGCTTCAAAAGCCTGAAGCTGTGGTTTGTGATTCGCCATTATGGGATTGAAGGCTTACAACATTATATTCGCAAACATGTTGCCTTAGCCCAAGAGTTTGCCCAATGGGTCAACTCTGATCCACGCTTTGAGTTAGTTGTCGAACCTCCCCTGAATTTAGTTTGCTTTCGACTCAAGGGTGGCGACTCCGTGAATCAGGCACTGATCCAACATCTGAATGCGTCTGGAAAACTCTACTTAAGCCCAACCCGACTCAATCATAAATTAACCTTACGTTTGTCAATTGGGCAAGCCCAAACCGATCGAAATCATGTTAAGCAGGCTTGGCAATTAATCTGCCATTATGCTGATGTATTAATCCCACAACCTAGCACAAAGTTTGTCGAAGTCAAACTCGCTACTCATTTCCGCTAAAACCATAAACTGTAGCTGCCATCTGAAAACAAAATCAACAACCATCATTACAAATACACACCATGATTCAAGTAAAACCACTAACCGTTGGACCCATTCTCGGACATGTGACTGACCAAAGCGCCCGTATATTTGGACGGGCTGAATATCTGCCATCAACTGATGCGTTACCCCCAGGGTGGGGTGTGCAAACCCATCAACTGTTTCAACCCTGTTTTGGTGTAGCTCGTATCCGTGCCGTGGGAGAGTCGGAGTTTCAACCTCCCCAATTCTTTAAAATGAATCCAAATTTTGATATGTCTGGGGTCATCACGTTTACCGGACTCAAACCAGAAACCGACTATGAGTATCAAATGGGTTGGTTTGTCTGTGAAGATGAACCAGATTCCAAACTAAAAATAGACTGGTCAAAAGCTAATCAACAACGTTTTAAATCCGGCAGTAATGATTCCCAGCGTCCTCGTTCTTTTGTCTATGGAGCCTGCCGTTATATGCAGCGACTAGCGCCCGGAGTGTGGCGATATGTCGAGGATGGAGAGCAAACCTTCGCGGCAATTAATCAACAAATTGAGCAAGGGATTGCCACGGATGGGTTTCTTTTAGTGGGTGACCAAATTTATGCTGACGATAACTTCGACGAAGTCGCTGACACTGACTTAACCGTTGAGCGATATTTTGATCGCTACCGAACCACCTTTTCTCAACCCAACGTCCGGCAATTGATGGCACAAGTCCCCACCTACATGACCTTGGATGACCATGATATCCTGGACAATTGGCCCGGTAAAGCTGGAGGCAAGGAATGGCAACTGGTTTATCCTGCCGCGCTTCAAGCCTATGAAACCTACCAAATGAGCCATGGTCCCTTATTCCCTGCACTCGAGGAGGATGAACGAGAACGCTATAGTGGCGACTGGGGGAATTGCCGCCTGTGGTACACCTTTGAAGATGGCTGCTGTGACTTTTTCGCCCTAGACTGTCGCACAGAACGGCAGTTAGGTGATACGACAGAAACCCGTGCCATGCTAGGCGAGACACAAATGGAGGCTTTAAAAGCCTGGTTATGTGATGGTTCGAGTCGGGTTAAATGTGTGATGACGTCCGTTCCCTTTTTTCCGGATAAGTTGTCTGGAGAGGGACTCGATTCAGACAAATGGGGCGGGTTTCTAAAGCAACGTACAGAACTGCTCGATTTAATTTTCGACCATGATATCAAACGGGTCGTCTTTTTAACGGGAGATGTTGCCTGTGGCATGAGTGCTGAATTACGGTGTCAGGAGAAGCCTGATTTTAAAATAATTTCGGTTATCTCTTCAGGTCTGGCTTGGCCCTTTAATCACAGGAAAGCGAAACACTTCCAGATGGAGGGTAAATTGGTCACGCTTTCAACTCACCGTTACGAGTTAGCTGAAGCCGGTCGAGTGGTTTCCGTTGATCTGTTCACACGAGTCACCATTGATTTAGATGGATTGACGGTGGAGATATTTTCCAGCCAAGGAAAATTGATGAATAAAAAAGTACATAAGTTTTAAGGAGAATATCACTGATTTAATCTAGGTTTGTAGTTGCGATTGAGCGCCTTAACGCCCAATCGTTGACTACAAAAATTTAGGTCAGTGATAGTTTTGGCAAGTGGAATGTCGCTAATTTTCTAAAGATATTCCACTTGAAGTTGTTCAGCTAATGTTTGGCTTTCGATCAAATCAGGCGGTTCAAGTCCTACACGACTACATTTGATCGAAGCTGTAGCGGTAGCAAACCGTGCCATTTTCTCCAAACTCCACCCCTTAAGATAGCCATAGATAAAACCGGCTGAGAACGTAGCACCTGCACCAAATGAATCAATTGCCTGAATTGAGGGAGCATGAACCCGAATCGCCTTCTGCTCCTGTACAACCAGGCATCCTTCTCCGGCTAGAGTGATCAGCGCTGTTTTTACGCCCGCATCCAACAATGTTTGGGCTACCGCTAAAGGCGATTGATCACCCCGTTGGGCAGAATCTGTAATGGCTTGACAAATCGTCGCCCGTCCCGCATATCGGGCTAAAATATCGGGATCTTCGTGCAAATGTTCCAGGTTTAAAAAGACAGGAATATTGAGTTTAATCGCTTCATCCATAGGACGGAGAATGTGATCTTCGTCATACCAATCGACATACAGGAGACGGCTTCCATTTAACACAGACAGATCAGCCGTATCTAATGTCGCCATTAATTTTTTATCCGGTTGCCAAAAGTAAGTGCGACCCCCCATGGCATCTGAAATCAACACCACGGGTATGGTTGAAAGTTGCGAATCTAGGCGCACTTCACCTAAGACATCTGCCAATTTAAGTTGTTCAGCTAACCATCGTCCTCGATAGTCTTCCGCCAAGGCTGAACCAATCAAACCACTATGAATATCCCACCCGCGCAACATTATGGCAATCATGGCGGCATCTAGTCCTAGACTCTCTCGTTGTTCTTGGTATATGCAGCCAAAATTCCGTTGGGGCCATTCATCGATTACGAATAACTCCATCGCCATGAGCGAACCAAAACAAACAACTTTTGCTGTGGTTGGACGTTTGACATCACGTTGGGGATATTTTTCTGTCGTCACTTTTGTATTTTCCAATTTAACTCGATACGATTAGATAGTAGGGGGGCGCTAATAGCTCAGGGATAATTAATTCGTTAGGACTATAATATCATTTATCCCCACCTACTTCAGATATGCGCCCGGTGATGAAACTTAAGTCTCAGGGATTGAGGGGGCAAAATAGTCGCTTATGGCACTAAATTGCCGACTACGCACCTAGCTTAAGTCCGGGAAATTTTATTAAAATAGGTCATCGTCTATAACAATATTTTTCGCCTGACTGAATTCCTTCGTCAAAGGGTCAATTGTAGGGGCGGGTTTAGCCATTAATGTCAATTATTTCCCAATAAATGAACAACAAAACCCGCCCTTTACCAACGGCAAATACTAAAAAAATAGCCTTTTTAAATCATTCATGATCTGGATTTTTTAGGTATAAATATTACCATTGAATTTGTTTTTTTGAATTGAATTTAAACGCCAGTCGTAAGGAATGCGATTCTTCAATTTTGTTGGGTTTCCTATCGTCAACCCAACCTACAACCTGTTCCACGTAGGGGTACACGCCCCGTGCGCCCGATTTAACCGTCAAATCTATTCCACCGTAGTGGCGTGGCACACCTAATTGGGTGGATTAGTATTGTAGGGGCGCACGGTGTGCGCCCAATTTCACCGTCAAATCTATGCCACAATTTTAGCTGTGTCAGTCCAGTAGTGGCGTGACCCAGCTAAAATGGTGGTATAGATTGTAGGTTGGGTTGAGTAACGAAACCAAACAAAAGATAGGGCTCGCATCCCTTACTACGAACCCAAGCTAATCTATCAAATTAGGTGTGCCACGCCAGTAGGGGCGCACGGTGTGCGCCCAATTTCACCGTCAAATCTATGCCACAATTTTAGCTGTGTCAGTCCAGTAGAGGGCGACCCGAGTTTATTGAGTACATTGGTGTTGTTCATTAGTGCAAGGGGGTCGCCCCGACAATGACAAATAACCAATGACCAATGACAATCAACCTGTATTCCGCATACCCGCAGCAATCCCGTTAATTGTCAACAACGCGCCCCGCAGTAACTCACCTTTACTATACCGAGATTGAACAAACCCCGATGCCATCTGACTGCTATGCTGGCGCAACCGTTTCAGCAAAGAGACTTGCAAGAAACCCAGAGGAACAATCGTACCATTCCGCAATTGTACCGATCGCTGTAACTCTGGATCACCATCCAGTAACTGCTTGTGTCCGGTAATTAACGAGATTAACTCACGAGTCAGGTTAAATTCATCGGTAATTTGCTGGAATAACCGATCAAACCGTTCATGATCATCGGGATGGGACAATTTCTCCACATAATGACCCGCAATTTGCAGATCCACTTTTGCCAACGTCATCTCTACCTTAGAAATAACCATCTTAAAAAAGGGCCACTTGAAGTAAAAATAACGCAACAGCTTCAAATTTTCTTCGGGTTCCTCATCCAAAAACCCTTTCAACGCCGCACCCACACCATACCAACTCGGTAATAAGAAACGACTTTGCGTCCAACTAAACACCCAAGGAATTGCCCGCAGACTGGTAAAATCTTTCTTACCACCGCGACGGGTGGGACGGGAACTGATTTGCAACTGGCTAATTTCCTGAATTGGCGTCACTTCATTAAAGAAATCCAAGAAATCCGGCTGCTCATAGACAAACCCCCGATAATGTTGGCGCGATCGCACCGCCAATTCTTCCATGATTTCGTTCCACGGTTCCAGGTTGTCAAAGCCGCTTCCCAGCAAACTCGCTTGAATCACCGCCGTGGTTACGGTTTCTAGGTGATAAAGTGCCAACTCCGGCAAAGAATACTTAGACGCGAGCACCTCACCCTGTTCCGTAATCTTAATCCGTCCCTGGATACTCCGCCCCGGCTGCGCCAGAATCGCCTCATAGGTCGGTCCACCGCCACGCCCCACGGAACCGCCGCGTCCGTGGAAAATACGTACAGCAATCCCATAGTCTTCGGCAATTTGCTGTAGGGCTTTTTGGGCTTTGTGAATTTCCCAATTACTGCTTAAGAACCCAGAATCCTTGTTACTGTCTGAGTAGCCCAGCATTATCTCCTGCAACGGTTGAGGATAAGAGGGGAAAGTCGGGGAACCCTTGTCAGCCATCGTCTTTTCGTAATCCTTGAGCGCCTCATAACCACCTGCTAAACAGGCTCGATACAGGGGTAACTCAAACAAGGATTTCATCACCTTTGGCGCCCGTTGCAAGTCGTCTACCGTTTCAAATAAGGGGACAACCTGAATAGTACTCTTCCCAGTTGCTGGATCATAGAGTCCAGCTTCTTGAGCCAAAAGCAACACTTCCAACAAGTCACTGGCTTCGTGGCTCATACTAATAATGTATGTTTGGCAAATTTGTTCACCAAACTCTTGTTGCAGCCGTCGCAACATGCGGAAGGTTTCAATAATCTCGCAGGCTTCGGCAGAAAAGGGGAGTTCACCAGGAATTAAGGGGCGTCGTGTGGGTAACTCGTTAGTTAACCATTCGGTGCGTTCGGCTTCAGATAATTCGTTATAGGGCTTGGGTAGAATTTGCAGATACTCAGTAATCTCGTTGAACGTATCACTATGGCGAGAACTTTCCTGACGAATATCTAGGTGTGCCAGATTAAACCCATAAATTTCCACCTGACAGATCAGCGTATCGAGTTCCTGACAACTTAATCCCGTCTCCGCTAAGTTACGTTGAATTAATTGCAACTCTGCCAAAAATTCCTGGTCTGATTGGTAAATGCAGGGGTTAGTCGTTTCCAGAGCCATTGGCTGTAGCGGTTGGCTCTGAGAAAGGTGGAGATTACGCGCCAGGGTATTTTCCAGTCGTTGCTGAATATAGGAGAGTTTGAGACGATAGGGTTCTTGGCGGTAGCGAATTGCCAGTTGCTCATAAACCTCCGGTATTTGGGAGCGATCTTGCTCCAGAGAGTCCAATAATTCGGGTAGGACATCACTCCAGTGCAATGACAAGCTCAACAAATTGGTCAGATGTTTAACGGAGTGGATATATTTTTCCAGAACCAGATTTCTCTGATAGCAAGCCGTTTGCCAGGTCACTTCCGGTTTAACGGAGGGGTTCCCATCTCGGTCAGATCCCACCCAAGAGCCAAACTTACAGAAGTTTTTCCGGGGTGGATTCAGCCAAGGAAAGGACGATTGTAGACTCTGTTTTAAGCGGTGATAGAGTTGGGGAATGGCATCAAACAGGACTTCTTGAAAATAGTGGAGGGTGTAATCCACCTCATCCAAAACCGTGGGCTTAAATTGATGCAGTTCATCGGTACGCCACCACAGCCGAATCTCTTCTCTGAGTTGTTCGGTGTAGTCTTCTACTTCCCAGGATGAGTTCAACCCTAAAGCGCGGGATGCTTCCTCCGCTTGGTCAAGCTGTTGCAGGATTGTCGAAATACGCCGCTGTTTTTGCCGAATCGTGTGTCGGACAATTTCTGTCGGGTGCGCGGTAAAGACTAGGCGAATATCCAGATTGTCAATGAGCCGCTGAATATGTTGGGGGGGTACGTTGAGATCGCGCAGATAGGGAAATAGCCAATGGAAGGTACTGTTGGTATTTGCGGATTTTCTATCGTCCTGCCAACGTTTTTCTAATAAATCCGCCATCGGTTCACTCCCGGATGGTTTGGCATCGTCACTGTTGTTGGATGCTTCGAGTGAACTGCCATTAGCTTTCATCGAGGTGCGATTGCTCCCCGCTAATGTATTGTAGGTAGCCCGCCGTAAAAGTTGTTGATCGCGTTGTTCGTAGTGTTGTTCGACACCGTTAATCAGTTGGAAATAAAGCGCAAAAGCACGAGATGCCCGAATCGCGGCGTTGAGGTCAAGCCGTTCGATCACTTCCGGAATCGATGAAAGCGAAAACCCTGTGGCTTGTCCTTCTGGCGAACTTAATTGGCGCAAAGACGCCAGCAAATCGACCAGTTCCTGACCGCATTCAGAAAGGAGAACCGACTCCCACAACTGCTCCACAACTTTGATGCGATGACGCAACAGCAGCTTGGATGTAGATGGGATGGCAAATTCCTGATCGGATGAGTGGAGGAGGGAACTCATAGGGTCTGTTTGCAGTAAGACAAGGATAATCCATTTTAGGGGGTAAATAACTGTAAGTAAATCTTTGGACAGAATTTGACATTGTTGGATACCTTGTCTAAGCGTTGTTCTGTTATAATGACCGCAGGAGCGAAAACCAAGCTAAAAAAAATTAGGGATTGAGTAGAGACGCGCCATGGCGCGTCTCTACAAGAGTAGGGCGAGTTTCGTCCGATTTTAAGCCTGTGGACTGGTTGAGTTCCGAGACCGCCAGGGTGAAGCAGGAAGCAACCCGGATGATGTCTAACAATATCCAATGTTGTCTAGCTTTGTCCAAGTGTTGTAGAACGGTTAATGCTAACCTGTATAGTTTTATTCTTGACAAATTTCTGGGAAGGGAATCTCGAAGGGAAAAGGGAGCAGGGGGAGCAATGTAGAGACGCTTCAAAAGCGCGTCTCTACCATAAGATGCGTCCTAACCGCTATGGCGATTGCTATACATTTTCCCTGATAGCGGTGCAAGGGTATAAAATGGTTTAACCCGGATTTCTTGAACAAAAGCAAATATCAATGCCACTCAAAGCCTTGATAGCTAAGGGTTTGGGAGTTGTGCAGCCCGCCCTATTTAGTCGTTAGAGGATGAGGGAGGCGTATCCGGGAAGGGAAGAATCGGTAAGCGTGCGCCACGAAAAACTTCTTCGCTGGCTTCTCCTACTTGTTGCAGCCATGAACCAATCCTGTTTAGGGAAATCACCCCCACAAGCATCGGACCTGTGGCTAAACTTAAGAAGAGTTCTGCTGAATGTTTAGCGGACTCCGGTAATGGGTTAACTTTTACCTGTGGATTTTGGTTCACCGATGCCATATATAAAATTCAACCTCCCACGAACAAGGGTTAATCGTTGACAAAAGACCTATCCCAACTTGATCATAGAGTGAAATTGCTTCAGGTGCATCTCAATGCCAGCAAAATTAGGGGAAAGAAAAGCTACAGTGCCAGCGTAAACATCTTAAGCGCTGACTTGGTTTGGCTCCCCTGGCTAACTCAAAACTTGGTTGGGGCGGGCGCGAGTCACATCTGAGTGAAAAGGAAACGATAGATAGTAGTAAAACCTGTCCCTACACAGTCAAAACTCAAAACTCCCCCCCCAACTCCCCCGTTTTTCACTCTCATGTGCAATCATGAGAGGAAAAATCAGCCGCCGTTATCAGTCCAGGTAACAAATTTGTAATGTTGGATGTCGAAGAGCGCAACTACAACAATCGTCCGTCCTCTTTGGCTCAATGGGTATACGATGCCATCGGTCAACCGGGGGTGTGCCTGAGAGTCCGGTTACGAGGGAATAATTTGCATATTCTCTGTGAAAGCCGTGAAAGTATTCCGGCTCAAAGGGTAGTCAATCAATTGCTCCAAGCTCTCAAACCGGAAACCGCGACTTTTCCTGTCGATCTGGAAAGCCCTATCTACCAAATTATTATCTACGGGCGTAAAGTTTCCCAGGCACATCCAGAATGGGTCAAGGAAATTCGCCTAAACACAGATACGAATAATACAGAATCTGTCCCTGAACCATCCTGGGAAACGACACCCGCTCAATCGGCGTTTATCATCTCCCATGAAAGTCTCGCCCGTTCCGGTTCCCCAGACGCGATCGCACGGTATCTGAGTGCTAATCTGAGTCATTTGGGTGTGAGTGTCAATATCCAGATTCAGGACTTGCCAATTAAGGACAATCGAGAACAGTCTCTGGTCAAACAAAAACCCAAAATCCCCTCCCAGTCCTCACCACCTTACCATCGGCGGCTGTGGGTTATCTGTACGTCGAACTATAGTCCCGATTCAGCGTTACTGTCTGAGCCAATTGTTAAGCTTTTACGCTCTCTAGAACTGACTGAGTTTAGAGACGCCGCCATAAGCGCTCAAGTGAGGGGAGAAGCCACTCCAGAATGGATGGTGCGGGTGGATTTGACGCCCACTGACGTAATGCTCAAGGATTGGGCGCGTTGGGGAGATGTGCAAGCGATCGCGACGCTATCGAATCAGATGCTAGCGCAAGTCGGGATGACGGTGCGGGCTGTATTGAAAGAGACGACTCTGCATCTGTTTTGCTCTGCCTTGGATCTGGGCAAAACCCCCGTTCCGGATCAAGCCACTGCCATGAATGCGATCGCGCCTCTACTCAAATCATTAAAGCCCCAAGGGATTAAAGCGGCAACTATTTATGGCGTTGAATCCGATTACTTTTCTCTCGAACCTGAACTGGAAAAACCTGTCTGGGTGGATTGGGTAACTTTACCCGCGAGTGAACAACCCCAACTCGCCTCATCCAGCTATTCCTTAGGGCAACAAGGCAATCTTAATGCCCTGACCTTTTTGCTACAACGGTTGCTCAATCCCGATTTGGATGAGCGACTAGCAACGGGTGGGATTCAGATCAAAGTGCGCCGTCAGCAAGACTTACTGCACATTATGAGCGAAGCACCCTTATGTCCCTCTAAAGCCCAAGTGAGTCTACCCATCGTTCGGTTTGTGCGTCAGCTTGCCATCTCCACTATCGCTGGAGTACGGATTTACGGACGCTCTGCTGGCGCAACATCTCCCGCCTGGAATTATGGTGTAGACTTTGCGGAACGCCGACGGTTGGCATTAGAAACTACCCCAGAATTTGTTACATCGGATACAGACATTAGCGAGCTAGTGGTTCCCACCGAGGAATCGGTGTCACGTCCGCATAGAACAGACACAACGCTCAAAGAGGGTTTACCACGTCAGTCAAATACCGCCGTTGGCACAATTGGACGCTGGTTGTGTTCGAGCCAACTTTTTGTTCCCACCCCAGACAATCAACGTGTAGCAGTTGATACTCAACGCACGAGTTCTGAATCGTCACAAGCGGTTAAAGTGGCATTGGTGTGGGGGATTATGGGATTATTGCTGATGTTTCTGTTTGATCGACCCGTTGGTCGCATCCTGCAACCCCAAGGCAACTTTTCCCAGCGAGATGCTGTATCGGCAGCACAGGAGTCACCGATTCCTGTAGACTTGTCCCAACTTTCGTTACAACAGGATAACAATCAGAATAGCCAAGACTTCAACGCCTCTGGGTTTACCCGCGCAGGAGACAAAAGTATCATCATTGATGATTCCTTGCCCTCCCAGCGAAAAGATGCGACTCAAGCTGCCATGTTAGCCCTCGCCCGTTCCTCTAATCCCCCGTTTAATAACCAACTGCTTGATCAAAAGTTAGCCCTTTACCAAGAGCGCCTGCAACAAGGAAATCGCCCCGATGTGCTAATTATGGGCAGTTCTCGAGCCATGCGCGGCATTGATCCGGTGGCATTAGAAGAGGCATTAGCGGTTGAGGGGTATTCAGACATTGATGTCTTTAATTTTGGCATTAATGGTGCCACGGCTCAAATTGTGGACTTAATGACGCGCCGGATTCTCACCCCGGATCAATTACCGAAATTAATTATCGTGGCAGATGGCGCTCGCGCCTTTAACAGTGGTCGAGTTGATGCTACCTTTGAGGCGATCGCGGATTCAGAAGGCTACCGTCAGCTTAATGCTGGCACATTTCCCGGTACCTCCACTCAGACGTCCGCCCAAGCCAACCAAACCTCCCAACCGTTGGCAGCGTTGAAAAGAAGTTATCAATCCATTGACGATGGGATGAATCAACTTCTGGCAGGATTATCCTCAACTTACCCCCAACGTGACCAACTCAAATCCCTGTTGAGAGATCAGTTTGTCTCCGTGGTTAAAACATTGCCCAATACCTCCAATTCAACTGAAGCCGAGCAAGGCTTAGACAAGGATATGTCCATTGATATGGATGGCTTCCTGCCCTTATCCATTCGCTTTGACCCAGAAACGTACTACCAGAACCATCCCAGAGTGACGGGGGCGTATGATGGCGATTATCAATCCTTCCAACTTCGGGGTAAGCAAGATCAGGCATTTGACGCCCTATTAACATTTGCTCAGGAACATGACATTACTGTGGTTTTTGTGAATCTACCCTTGACCAACGATTACTTAGATCCAGTCCGCCTTAAGTCCGAACAGCAATTTAAGCAATACATGCACGCAAATGCTGTTGAACGGGAACTCATTTTTCGGGATTTAAGTGGATTGTTATCCGATAAACCCGATCATTTTTCTGACCCCAGTCATCTCAATCGCTTCGGAGGGTATGAAGTTTCTAATCAGTTGGCTAAAGACCCGATGATTCCCTGGGCATTATTCGCTGGGGATTAGTACTCTGTAGATTTTGGTAAAACTAAAACTGTAGGTGGGCAATGCCCACCCTACATTTAGCTCCTGTCTTCTTTAAGAAGTCGGCACTCTTTTTTAAAACGTGAATGTGGTTCTTACCGTGCCAATTACAGCATCGCTGTTGTCTGAATTTTGGTTGGGAGCGGTTAACCAAATGATAGCCGGTGTAATTGAGATATTATCGCTCACTTGATATTTGTAGAAGCCTTCGATGTGATACGCAAAATCTCGATTAAAGTCCTTGGTTCCACCGGGAACATCTAATCCTCTCAGTGTCGGTTCTGCACCCGCAACAATAGCGCCTAAGTTTCCTTCTTTTCCTAAGTCAGGAAATACTAAACCTAAGGCAAAATTCCAAATATCTGCATCACCTAATCCAATTAAACGGGCGTCGGTTTTACCAACCCAACCATTCACCAAAAAGTTAGGACTAAATCTGAGCGAGGCTTCTAGTCCATAGGAGTTGCTGACAACGGGAGTGCTGAGAGTATCGGCTGACAAATTGGTTACATTTGCCAATTGTCCCGGATTGAGATTAGCAAAGGCTGTACCTGTTCCACCTAATAGAAAGCGTCTAGCGTCATCTCCACCATCATCATAAGCGTGGACGTAGGTTAATCCAATTTTAAACCGACTGCCATAAACAATTTGGGCAATTCCGGAATAATTCCCGTTGAACAACCCATTATCCTCTCCAGGATTACTGGCGGTATTGGAAATGTAGCCCAAATCTACTCTGAGATTATCACTCGGTTTTAGCGCGATCGCAGCCCCTGCACCAAACGGACCAATCCGATAAATGGGGTTCCGTTCAGCGAAGCGGGAAATGGCATTAGACCCCCCAGCCAATCCTTCTAAGTAGGGGTTCACAGTATCTGAGTAATAGCTTCAAATTCTTCAATTAAACGCCGTAGCGTGGGCAAATCATCCCCATTATCGGGAACGTTGCCAATTAAACGTTCAATTTGCTGTAAACAAGCATTTAATCCAGCCGCAAATTCATAGCGTGTCATCGCCCGATTACCGCGAAACGTGCCATCTGGATATCCGGCAATACAGCCATACCGTTCAACTAGCGATCGCAAGGCTTCATACGCCCAGTCTCCGGGAGAGACATCTCGCAGTTGGGATACGTTGGTTAATTGCCCCATCCCCTGATTTTCCATAGCGTCCAATCCTAGGGAAGGTATAGGGGGGTCCGGTGTTGCGGATGGGTTTAATGTCTCCTCTGTCTCCAGCGCCGCATCGGGAACCGAAATCTCCAGATTCAGGGGCATTTGGGCAATTGGACTCGGCTGTTGGGTATTCTGATCCGTGATACTTTGGACTGATTTTGTTGGTTCACCTGCGATCGCGGCGGTAGATAGCCCAATTGTTATCCCTAAAATTGTCGGCACATTAAGTAAGGCAATCCTAGCAACTTTAGCTTGATTCACGTTCGTCTCTCACACCAGATAGAGTTTTTGGTGAGATTAGTCAACAGGAAAACTGTCCCTGGAATTGTTTCTTCCAGAGGTTTTATCCTTTCTTGGTTAATCTCAGGTTAACCTTATCGGCGCTATCAGCTTTTTTTGTATTAATTGATGCAAAGTATCTTTTTTGATGCTGAAAATGAATCCTTACCATCCGGTTATTGCAAATAAAGCTCCATAAGCGCAGGTTGAGAGGTTTTATGACTGGAGGAGTCCATTGGTGACAAGTTAAACTTGTACGCAATTTGTCATAGCTAATGGTCTAAAAAAACTGTAAAACTATTTAACGATAGAATCTTGCTCTTGATAGTGGTACAATGTAAACCCCTATTTTCATCCTCTACCCCGATCGCCAGCTTTCTTATACTTGTACTCTTGACTTTTAATTTGTCATTTGTCATACTCGCTCCCGAAAAGAAGCAAGCTACGTCATTCGTCCTTTGTCAGGGAACCGATAAGGTAGAACTTTGAGTTAACTCCCCCTGCTGCCTCTGCTTCTAGACGTGCCATGGCACGTCTCTACATTGCTCCCCCTGCTTCTAGACGTGCCATGGCACGTCTCTACTCCCATGTTCTCTGTTCCCTATTTTATAAAATGGCATTTATTTCCATCAGTTAAGGATTCTTTCTGGTGTGTGTACTGCTGATTTACTGTACTCTGCATTCTTAATCAGGGCGATTATGGGTACTCCTAATTGCCAGTTTACTCTTTTACAGCAGCTTACAAATTCAATACATTCCGCTGCT